>CAZAUB010000218.1:0-4999 GCA_964488195.1 uncultured Methylobacter sp.
GATATGCGGTTTCATGGAAACCGGGAACTGAAGAAATCGACTGGTCGCATCGGTTAACTACCGATGCGACACTTCTGACCCCCAGGGATGGCGGAAATGCCGCAAGACTGCCGGGAGCAGTCGCGGCCGCCATCCTTGGCAGCCGGAAGAAAATGGCCAATCCTCAACATGAAATAGAAGGTTAATCTTGTAGGGGCGACCGGCCGGTCGCACCTACCATACAGAGTAAATAAAATGGCGAAAAAAACAGAGCGTAATTTAATAGTCGGGCTGGACATAGGTACGTCGAAGGTCGCCGCTATTGTTGGTGAACTCACCAGTGATGGCAATATAGAAATCATAGGTATTGGATCAACACCGTCAAGGGGCTTAAAAAAAGGTGTTGTGGTTAACCTGGAGTCGACTGTGCAATCCATACAGCGTGCGATTGAAGAGGCCGAATTAATGGCGGGTTGCCAGATCAAGTCGGTTTATGCAGGCATTGCGGGAAGCCATATCAGAAGTCTTAATTCCCACGGCATCGTGGCCATTAAGGACAAGGAAGTGACCCAGTATGATATAGATCGGGTGATCGATTCCGCCCGCGCGGTGGCAATTCCTGCGGATCAGAAAATTTTGCATATTTTGCCTCAGGAATTTGTGATCGATCTTCAGGAAGGCATCAAGGAGCCTATCGGGATGTCGGGTATTCGGCTGGAGGCCAAGGTTCACATGGTCACCGGCAGTGTCAGCGCCTCGCAAAATATCGTCAAGTGCATTAGGCGCTGCGGCCTGGAAGTCGATGATATTGTGCTGGAGCAATTGGCCTCCTGCAATTCGGTGCTGACCGAGGATGAAAAAGAATTGGGCGTTTGCCTGATTGATATTGGCGGCGGCACTACGGATATTGCCATTTTTGTCGAGGGCGCGATAAAACATACCGCAGTGATCCCGATAGCCGGCGATCAGGTGACCAATGATATTGCGGTTGCGTTACGGACGCCGACGCTTAATGCCGAGGACATCAAACGAAAATATGCCTGCGCCTTAACGCAGTTGGCGAATGTTGATGAAATTATTGAAGTGCCCAGTATCGGTGACAGAGCGCCGCGCAAGATTTCAACGCAAAATCTGGCGGAGATTATTGAGCCTCGCTATGAAGAATTAATGCTGCTGGTTCAGTCAGAGCTAAGGCGTAGCGGCTATGAAGAATTAATTGCTGCCGGGATCGTGTTAACGGGCGGCAGTTCAAAAGTAATGGGATTGATCGATTTGGCGGAAGAGATTTTCCATATGCCGGTGCGCATGGGCGGGCCGCAAAATGTGACAGGGTTAACCGAGGTGGTAAAAAATCCGATTCACTCTACAGGGGTCGGGTTGTTAATGTATGGAAAAGAACATCAGGGTATTGGCAGAAACATTGATTCTGACGGTCCCGGAGTGTTTTCAAGAATGAAGAACTGGTTTCAGGGTAATTTTTAATAATTTTGTAAGATAACAAGGGGCAGAGGTAATAGTTATGAAATATGAATTAATGGATATGAGCAATGAACATGCGGTCATCAAAGTTATCGGTGTCGGTGGCGGCGGTGGCAATGCGGTTAGCCATATGGTTGGGAATCTTGTGGAAGGGGTTGAGTTTATCTGCGCAAATACCGATGCGCAGGCCTTAAGAAAGTTAAACATTGATACGATTATCCAGTTAGGCGTTGAATTAACCAAGGGGCTGGGTGCGGGTACCAATCCTGAGGTGGGCCGAATGGCGGCCGACGAAAACAAAGAACGCATCAGGGAAGTTTTACAGGGTGCTGATATGGTGTTCCTGACTGCGGGGATGGGCGGCGGCACCGGTACCGGTGCGATTCCTGTTATTGCCGAAATTGCCAGAGGCATGGGCATACTGACGGTTGCGGTAGTGACCAAGCCTTTTTCATTTGAAGGCAAAAAGAAGCTGGCAACTGCCGAGCAAGGTATAGCGGAGCTTGAAAAGTTCGTAGACTCATTGATCATCATTCCAAATCAAAAATTATTGCCGGTACTGGGCAACGATGTGTCTTTGATGAATGCGTTTAAAGCGGCTAATGACGTATTATTGGATGCGGTGCAGGGCATTACCGAGCTTATCGTTCATCCAGGCATGATTAACGTCGATTTTGCAGATGTCAGGACGGTAATGTCCGGTATGGGCGCTGCGATCATGGGTACAGGTTCGGCAAAAGGCGAATATCGGGCTAGGGAAGCGGCTGAGAAAGCCATTGCCTGTCCGTTGCTGGAGGATATTAATTTACAGGGCGCGCGCGGCATTTTGGTTAATATTTCTGCCGCTGACATGGGTATTGCAGAATTCGATGAGGTGGGCAATATTGTTCATGAATTTGCTTCGGAGGACGCTATTATCAAAATCGGCATGTCGATTAACCCTGAATTAGGCGATGACATTAAAGTGACTGTGGTTGCTACAGGCATGGGCTTACCGTCCCGGGTGGTTAAACTTGCGCCGAAAGCCTCAGTTGGGTACGTAAGTCAAAATGTGGCCGGTGAAGTCAGTTACGAAGGCCTGGATAAACCCACGGTAATGCGTCAAAACAAAACCGAAGGCAGAGAAACGCGTTTTGGCGCACAGCCTAAAAAAGAAATGGATTTAGATTATCTGGATATTCCAGCTTTTCTAAGACGTCAAGCTGACTAGTGAGTGCGAGCACAAAGGATTAAAGTCTTCGGGTCTGATTGTGATAAAATTTATATTTTTCGCCCTCTTTACTTAGCGTTATTTATTTTATGATTAAACAGCGAACCTTAAAAAACACAATCAGGGCAACAGGTGTAGGGCTACACACGGGCGATAAAGTTTATTTAACTTTACGCCCGGCTGAAGCGAATACCGGAATAAAATTTCGCAGAGTCGATCTGGAGACGCCGGTGATCATTGACGCAACGCCGGAAAATGTCGGCGAAACCATGCTGTCGACAACGCTGGTTGCGGGCGATGTGAAAATATCAACCATAGAGCATTTGCTTTCGGCTTTTGCCGGATTAGGCATAGACAACGCCATTATCGATGTCAGCGCCGCAGAGGTTCCGATTATGGATGGCAGTGCCGGGCCTTTTGTCTTCTTGCTTCAATCTGCAGGGGTTGAAGAACAGGACAGTCCGAAGCAGTATATCCGTATAAAGCGCAGCATCAAGGTTGAAGATGGCGACAAATGGGCGGCTTTTGAGCCATTTGAAGGATTCAAGGTTACTTTTACGATTGATTTTGAACATCCGGCTTTTGAGGATCATGTAAAAACCGCTACGATGGATTTTTCATCGACTACCTTTGTCAAGGAAGTGAGTCGAGCCAGAACGTTTGGCTTCATGAAAGATATTGAGATGTTGCGGCAAAATAATCTGGCTTTGGGTGGGAGCCTTGATAATGCCATTGTGGTCGATGATGATAAAGTGATTAACGAAGACGGCCTGCGGTATGCGGATGAATTTGTTAAGCATAAAATTCTTGATGCCATTGGTGACTTATATCTGTTGGGGCATAGCCTGATTGGCGAGTTTACCGGTTATAAATCGGGTCACGGATTGAACAATAAATTGCTGCGCGCTTTATTAAATGACAAAGATGCCTGGGAAATGGTCACCTTTGACGATGAAGAAAACGCCCCGATTTCTTTCATGCGTTCAGCCGAGTCACCCCGGCCTGCTGCTTAAGACCGAACGTTTTGCCAGCGTTGCGCTCAATCTTTGCAGCGCCCGCTTCAATTGCTCATCCGAAACAGTGAGGCTGTGGTTATGGATGAGCTCTATTTTTTCTGCCGAAGGAATGTTCGGCGTCCGTCCGGGTAGAGATGCTGTAGTCATCGCCTCCAGCCTAACTTTAATCTGCATAATCGAGACCGACTCCCTGGTTACCGGAGCGATAGCGGCGAGAATTGCACTGTTATAAAAACGCAGTTGCGATGCCCAGGCAGCAGTATCGGTATAAACCAGCAGTTTCTTGCCGTTAATAACGCAGTGCAGTGCATGTTGGGCTATCGCGACCGGTAATACCTCATGAATACGCAGTAGAACCTGTTTTTGCTGCTCAATCTGGCTGTAAAAGTGGGCGATAGTCCGGTTCGGGAACGACAAAGCCGCTTTAAAAGAAGTTGGTTTTTTTGCCATAAGTGTTTGATTGTCAATCAGCGTCGAAAAGTCTTCAGCGGGTTATTGGTTTATCTAGCATAGTGGGATATAGTGAGTTACGGTAATGGAATAAGTACATTTACGTAATAATTCGCTAGTATCATATCCACAAACATCCAGAAAGATAAAGCCAGGGAGATAAAGTGAAACAGTTTATTCGTGGTATCGCAGAAAACAATCATTATCAGGCAACGCATTTATTGCAAATTCTAAGACAGATCCAATCCCGCTATCATTATATCCCGGAAGCAGCGATAGAACAGCTGTCCGGTTTGCTAAGCATCCCCCGGACGCAAATCATCAGCGTCATTGAATTCTACAGTTTCTTTCATCTGACACCCAGAGGGCAATATGAACTGTTGATCAGCGATTCGATAACCGATCATATGCTGGGCAAGAAAAACCTGCTCGACTATCTGGCAAATAAACTGAGTGTTGGAGTGGGAGCGGTCAGGGAAGATGGCGTGGTCAGTCTGGATAATACTTCATGTACCGGCATGTGCGATCAGGGCCCGGCCGGTTTGGTTAACGGCTATGCATTGACCCGGTTGGATCGTTCTGTGTGTGATGAAATCGCAGAGCTGATTAATCTACAAAAGCCTCTGGATGCATGGCCTAACGAGTTATTTCAGGTAAATGATAATATTCACAAACCCGGATTATTGCTGAACCAGCAGATTGAGCAAGGCGCGGCGCTCAAATCTACCCTTAAGCAAGGCGTTAAGGCCACTCTGGCGGAAATTGATAAATCAGGTTTGCGGGGCCGGGGCGGAGCCGGATTTAAGACGGCGACAAAATGGCGATTTTGTTCGGAAGAGCAGCAGACTGAACGTTATGTGGTTTG
>CAZAUB010000219.1:0-4968 GCA_964488195.1 uncultured Methylobacter sp.
TGGCAGGGAACCTCCGATGAGCATTATTCGTCAAGACGATCTTATTCAAAGCATTGCCGACTCTCTGCAATATATTTCGTATTATCATCCGCTGGACTTTATCAAGGCCATGCATGAGGCCTATCAAAAGGAAGAAAATCCCGCTGCCAAGGACGCAATCGCGCAAATCCTGATCAACTCCCGGATGTGTGCAGAAGGGCATCGCCCTATTTGTCAGGATACCGGCATTGTTACGGTATTTTTAAAGGTCGGCATGGATGTCCGGTGGGATGCAAGCATGAGTGTCGCCGATATGATCAATGAGGGCGTTCGACGCGCTTACCTGCATCCTGATAATGTGCTGCGCGCCTCGATACTGGCCGATCCAGCCGGTAAGCGCATCAATACTAAAGATAACACTCCGGCGGTGATACACATGGAAGTCGTGCCCGGCGATACGCTTGACATCGAAATTGCCGCTAAAGGCGGAGGTTCCGAGGCCAAGGCAAAGTTTGCGATGCTCAATCCTTCGGACAGTATCGTAGACTGGGTGTTGAAAACCGTTCCTACCATGGGAGCGGGTTGGTGTCCGCCCGGCATTCTGGGGATAGGCATAGGCGGCACCGCTGAAAAAGCCATGATTTTGGCAAAGCAGGCCTGCATGGGCTCTATAGACATTCAGGAGCTAATTGCCAGCGGCCCTCGCAATGCGCTTGAAGAGCTGCGTCTGGAACTGTATGACAAAGTCAATGCACTGGGTATCGGCGCTCAAGGTTTGGGCGGACTTACCACGGTGCTGGATATTAAGATCAACGATTATCCGACCCATGCGGCCAACAAACCGGTTGCGATTATTCCTAACTGCGCCGCCACCCGACACCTGCATTTTGTTCTGGATGGCAGTGGTGCCGCTGAATTTAAACCGCCGCGTCTGGAAGATTGGCCGGAGATTACCTGGCACACTGGCGCTACGGCCCGCAGGGTCAATCTGGATACCGTGACGCAACAGGATGTGGAAAGCTGGAAGACGGGGGAAACCTTATTGCTTAGCGGCACTATGCTGACCGGCAGGGATGCGGCGCATAAACGCATGGCTGAATACTTTGAACGGGGCGAGGCATTGCCTGAAAGCGTTGATTTTAGCAATAAATTCATTTATTACGTGGGGCCGGTCGACCCGGTTCGCGATGAGGTGGTTGGGCCTGCTGGTCCCACGACCGCAACACGCATGGATAAATTTACCGAAGTGATGCTGGATAAGACCGGCTTGCTCGGTATGATCGGTAAAGCCGAGCGTGGGCCGGAAGGGATTGCCGCCATTAAAAAACATAAAGCCGTTTATTTGATGGCGGTCGGCGGTGCGGCTTATCTGGTCTCAAAGGCCATTCGTAAATCGCGTATTGTCGCTTTTGAAGATCTCGGCATGGAAGCCATACACGAGTTTGTTGTTGAGGATATGCCGGTCATGGTCGCTGTCGATACCCAGGGTGTCTCGGTGCATCAAACCGCGCCTAAGATATGGCAAGCCAAGATCGGCAAGATTTCCGTTGTGGTTGAGGGAAGTTAAGTCGCGATGGGCAGAAATCGCGCTTGAATTTATAAAAACATACCCCCACTATGTTTTGTGATTACTGGGTAAAATCAGGAGAATTCAGAGTACGCACAGTTGTAGCTAAAAAAACAGTCTGAAACCAGAGTATTGATTTGTGTTGATTTGTAATTGCAGTTATCTTAATCAAGTGTTATTAAAATAATAAGGAGAAATCGGATGTCAAAAGGTCAAAATCTACAGGATAACTTTCTAAATGCCCTTAGAAAAGAGCATGTACCTGTGTCTATTTTCCTTGTTAACGGGATAAAGTTACAGGGCAAAGTGGACTCATTTGATCAGTACGTGGTTATGCTGAAAAATACATCGAGCCAGATGGTTTACAAGCATGCGATATCTACCATTGTGCCGAGTAAAGCGGTAAAGATGACGCATGACCATGATCCTGAACACAGTGAAGAATGATTAGCCCTAGGCGTGGGTGTTCTTCATAATTCTAAAAACTGCAATTTGTCCACGAAAAACACGAAAGGCACGAAACAAATCAGTATGTTGTGTTGATTTAGCAATTCACCATTTGAGTAACGGTCTACAGTTTGGTATCTCTTTGAAAATTTTCGTGCTTTTTGTGTTTTTCGTGGACGAAATGATTTTTCTAGGATTATCGGTAAAGCTGTACGATTGCAGGCTGCACAATAATAGAGAAGAGTTGTTTATAATCACGTCTATGAGGTATTTAATTGTTTGATCGTCCAGAATCAGGTGAACGAGCCGTTCTTGTTCATCTGACACTTCGTTCCATGCAGGAAGACCTTTTAGAATTAAAAGAACTGGCTAAGTCAGCCGGAGCCGATCCTGTCTATGTGGTCACAGGCAGTCGCAAAAAACCAGATCCGAAATACTTTGTAGGCAAAGGCAAGCTTGAAGAGCTTAAAGGTATTATCGAAACCTATGAAGCCGACATTGTCTTATTTAATCACCCGCTTTCACCCAGCCAGGAAAGAAATCTTGAGGATTATTTGGGCGTTCGTGTGGTCGACAGGAACGGGCTGATTCTTGATATTTTTGCCCAGCGCGCGCAAACCTTTGAAGGCAAACTACAGGTTGAATTGGCGCAATTGCAGCATTTATCGACCCGGCTGGTTCGCGGTTGGACGCATTTGGAGCGTCAAAAAGGCGGTATCGGTCTTCGCGGCCCCGGTGAAACCCAGCTGGAAACTGACCGGCGATTGTTGGGGTTACGTATTAAACAGATTCAACAGCGTTTGGATAAAGTCGATAAACAACGACATCAAGGGCGCAGTAAAAGAAAAAAAGCCGAAGTTCCATCGGTTTCTCTGGTGGGGTACACCAATGCCGGTAAATCAACCTTGTTTAATAAGCTGACAGGTGCCGATATTTATGTGGCCGATCAGTTGTTTGCTACGCTGGATCCGACCTTGCGCAACTGCCGACTGTCCAATAGCAGCGAGATTGTGTTGGCCGATACGGTAGGTTTTATACGGCATTTGCCGCATGAATTGGTGGCGGCGTTTAAATCCACGTTGCAGGAAGCCAGTGTAGCGGATTTGTTGCTGCATGTGATTGATGCCAGTAGTGATGACAGGGCCGAGACGATTTATCAGGTCAACCAAGTGCTTGAAGATATTGATGCCAATGAAGTCATGCAGCTTGAAGTGTTCAATAAAATAGACTTGTTGGAAGACATCCAGCCGCGTATTGAACGTGATGATGTCGGCAACCCGGTTCGGGTATGGTTGTCCGCCGAAACCGGAGCCGGTGCTGATCTGCTTTTTCAGGCATTGGCCGAAATATTTTCAAATACCAAAGTTAAAAGAACATGTCATTTGCGACCTGATCAAGGCGATATCAGGGCGAAATTGTTTGCCTGCGCCAAAATAATCAGTGAGAAAACCGATGATTTTGGCGGTTGTGAATTAGTCATTGAAATTGATACCAAGTATTTGGGTTTGCTGAAATCGGTTGAGATTGAAGAGATGCTTTGAAAAAAGGTAAAAGGTAAAAGGTAAAAGGTAAAAGGCGAAAGTAGTCGGTTTTTACCTTTTACCTTGTACCTTTCGCCTTTCGCCGATATTTACGATAGAATATCAAACATGAATCGGTAAGTTTAAGTAACCAATATGGAGAAAGTTATGTCCTGGAATGAGCCTGGCGGCGATAAGAAAGACCCCTGGAGCGGTCGTGGTGACCAAAAAGGCCCACCTGATCTAGACGAAGCAATACGGTCATTGCAAGAAAAGTTAAGCGGTTTTTTTGGCGGCGGCAAAGAGGGTGATGGCAGCTCTTCCGGCATTCCGCCATTGAAAAGCCTTGGTTTTCTCGTCGCAGGCGCATTGGCGTTATGGGGGGCAAGCGGCTTTTATATTGTCGATGAAGGTACTCATGGTGTTGAAACCCGGTTCGGCAAATATATTGCGACAACCCAGTCGGGTTTGAACTGGCATTTTCCTGCTCCTATCGAAAGTGTTACTGTAGTTGATGTTAAACAACAGCGTTATATCGAAGTCGGTTACCGTAGCGGCGGGACTGAACAGGCGCTCGGTTCGGTGCCGAAAGAAGCGTTAATGTTGACCAAAGATGAAAACATAGTCGATGTGCGTTTGGCGGTACAGTATCAAGTTAAAGACGCAAAGGATTTCATCTTTAGTGTTGTAAATCCTGCGGCTACCTTGAAACAGGTCACCGAAAGCGCGCAGCGTGGCGTGGTCGGCAGCAGTAAAATGGACTTTGTTTTGACCGAGGGCCGTAGCGAAATTGTGGCCCAGATTAAAAAAGAGATTCAGGATGTAATGGATAACTATAAGTCCGGCATCCAGGTTACCAGCGTCAACCTTCAGGATGCACAGCCGCCTGAACAGGTACAAAACTCATTTGAAGACGCTATCAAGGCGCGTGAAGATGAGCAACGCTTGATTAATGAGGCGGAAGCTTACTCCAATGACGTGGTGCCGAAAGCACGTGGCGCGGCAGCAAGAAAAATACAGGAAGCCGAGGGTTATAAAGAGCAGGTTATTGCCCAGGCGGAAGGCGAATCCAATCGTTTTTCCAAATTGCTTGCGGAATACACCAAAGCGCCGGATGTGACCAGAAAACGTCTTTATATCGAATCCATGGAATCCGTGTTGTCTGAAACCAATACCGTGATGGTTGATGTTAAAGGTAGTAACAATATGCTTTACTTGCCATTAGATAAAATGATCCAGCATCAGCCTTCGGTTCAACAGCCCAATGTTCCTCAAAGCACAGCAGAACAACCTTCTCAGACAGTGGTTGAAACGGTGCAACAACCTGTCGTGCGATCTTCAACGCGCGGCCGTGACACAAGGGGACGCTAATGACACAGAATAAAATATTGGTAAGTTTGGGTGCATTGTTGTTTATCAGCATGATGTGCGTGTTTACCGTCAGTGAAACAGAAA
>CAZAUB010000220.1:0-2771 GCA_964488195.1 uncultured Methylobacter sp.
CGCCATTATGCCACAGTCGGCACGGCTTTTCCTCGTTGTTGGTAAAATTGCTTGACAAAAATATCCAGCTCTCCCTTCTCGATGGCATCACGCAAGCCCTGCATCAGGCTCAGGTAATAATAAAGGTTATGAATGGTATTGAGCCTTGACCCCAGCATTTCCTTGCATTTATCCAGATGTCGCAAATAGGCTCTTGAATAATTCCGGCAAGTATAACAGCCGCAGGACTCATCCAGAGGGCCGGTATCGAACTCATACTGGCTGTTTCTGATTTTTACCACGCCAAAGCTGGTAAAAAGATGACCGTTACGGGCATTGCGGGTCGGCATCACGCAATCGAACATATCAATACCGCGCCTGACCGCATCAACCAAATCCTCCGGCGTTCCCACACCCATCAAATAACGCGGCTTATCGACCGGCATTTTGCTATGCACCACATCCAGCGTAGCCATCATTTCGTCTTTGGGTTCGCCTACCGACAAGCCGCCGATCGCGTAACCGTCAAAACCAATATCAACCAAACCGGCTATCGACTCCTGACGCAGATGTTCATACATCCCGCCCTGCACAATGCCGAATAAAGCCGACGCATTACCCTGATGAGCCGCCTTACTACGCTCCGCCCAACGCAACGATAAGCGCATGGAATCGGCCGCCTCATGAACCGTCGCGGGATACGG
The DNA here is from genome assembly GCA_964488195.1 of uncultured Methylobacter sp. GTDB lineage: Bacteria > Pseudomonadota > Gammaproteobacteria > Methylococcales > Methylomonadaceae > Methylobacter_A. The sequence continues at coordinate 684 of CAZAUB010000220.1, forward strand.
GGTGCATTCATCGAAAATCATCACGATGTCCGAGCCCAGATCGCGCTGCACCTGCATCGATTCTTCAGGCCCCATAAAAATGGAACTGCCATTGATGGGTGATTTGAAAGTCACGCCTTTCTCGGTGATTTTTCTTAATGCCCCCAGACTGAATACCTGAAAGCCGCCTGAATCGGTCAATATCGGCTTGTCCCAATGCATAAAATCATGCAAGTCGCCGTGCGCCTTAACCACATCCATACCGGGACGTAGCATTAAATGAAAGGTATTGCCCAGAATAATCTGCGCGCCGATACCGGTCAGCTCATCGGGCGTCAGCGCTTTAACCGTCCCGTAAGTGCCGACCGGCATAAAAATGGGGGTTTCCACGACGCCACGGGCAAACTTGAGCTGACCACGCCGCGCGTGGCCGTCCGTATTGATTAATTTGAAGTCCATAAAATTTAGAGTGCTTTGAAGGCTGGGGATTATCCAGACTTTTTAAATCAATGTACATGTGAAGAATTAAAACTTTACTTCGCTGTTTGTTGGGTAATGCGTGCAATGCACCTACCACCAAAACCATCACGAATAAAAAAGGCTGGAGAATATCCAGCTTTTAGTTTTTAATAATTATATCAGTATGATGCAGTTCCTATCGCCAACATATTCTACCGTACTGGATTCCCATAAAGTTACGACTCATTAATTAGTCGAGATGTTCCTATAATTTTGTTAATTGCTCACGCAATTGTCCTGTGCAAAATTTAAACAATTTTCGCTAAAAGACAAATGCCTGGAATCGGCCACAAACAGACGGTCATATCATTTTGTCTAATGTTGTGATATTTTGAAGCTGCTGTAAGCCGCATAATACCTATGATGCTGTTTTGAACATTAGAAGCTGTTTAAAAACCTAAACGATCAGTTAAGCTGCCATATTTTTGGCCTAGGAGGGCTGGCAGTTGTATTTAACGAATTTAACCCACGAGCAATGGCAGTTATTATGTCCCGTACTTGAAATTGCACGTACTCTCCAAAAGGAGGTAGACCGCGAAGCTATCCGTTTCGCGAAATCGTTAACGGCACATTTTCTATATCACCAAGACAGGTTGCCAATGGCGGATGCTGCCGTCGGATTTTGCGCCTTGGAGTTCAGTTTATGGATACTTTAGGACATGGAAACTCTCTGGAGTATGGGATAAGGCATTAACGCTCTTTCGTGAAACCTACAGGATTCAAGCTGGGAGAAACGCTCGACCGACGGCAGCCATTATTGATGCACAATCGGTAAAAACAACGGGACCAGGGGGACAACGCGGTTTTGACGCCGGTAAAAAGGTTAAAGGGAGAAAATGTCATATCGCGGTCGATACAATGGGAAATCTACTGGCGGTGTGCGTTCATTCAGCGGGCATACAAGATCGGCGTGGTGCTCGGTTGCTCATGATTCGGCTGTACACGATGTTTGCTGCCGTGAGTGTGATTTGGGCGGATGGCGGCTACAGCGGCGTTTTAGTCGAATGGGCGAAAAGCATGTTCAACTGGAACCTTACTATTGTTAAACGGACTGACGCCATGCGGGGCAAGTTTGTCGTCTTGCCTCGCCGATGGGTTGTTGAACGCTCCTTTGCCTGGCTTGGAAACTCCAGACGGCTTTCCAAGGATTATGAGCGCCTAACCGATACGGCCGAGGTATTTATCAAAATTACCGAGGTACACCGTCTTTTACGCGGAATTTGTTAGGTTTTTAAACAGCTTCTTAGACAAAAGGGTTCAAATTGTCTAATTTATCTTCAAGCCGCTCATAAACACCCATGGTCTTTGTGTAATAATGCAGCGTGACACTTCCACGCTATCCTTCGATCACGGCGTCGGTAGGGTATGAGTTAGTGCATTGAGTCTCTGAATGCACTTTACAGAGGAACAAAAAAGCGGCTCTTTCAAGTATCGGTATAACCAAAATATTTAGGTAAGAAAAATGGCGAATCTCAAGCACATTGCCCGCCTCAAGCAAGGTATTGCGGTATGGAATAAATGGCGTATAGCTAACCCAAGCAAAAAGCCTGACCTCAGCGGGGCTAACCTCATCGAAGCGGACCTCAGCGG
>CAZAUB010000220.1:2871-4966 GCA_964488195.1 uncultured Methylobacter sp.
GGAGCGGACCTCAGCGGGGCGGACCTAATAGGGGCAATCCTCACCAAGGCGTACTTCGTATGTACGGGCCTCAACGGTGCGGACCTCAGCGGGGCTAACCTTAGCATGGTGAACTTCGACCAGGCGGTCCTCGACGAGGCGAACTTCAATAAGTCATACCTAATGGAAACAATATTTGCAGACGTCAACCTGGCTAAAGCTAAAAATCTGGATGCCTGTCACTACGCTGCACCATGCATTCTTGATTTCCGTACGCTCCAGCAGTCAGGCTCTTTGCCATTAGTTTTTTTGCATGGTTGCGGACTTCCCGATTTGCTGATTGATTATTTGCCCTCACTGCTCAATCAGCCCATTCAGTTCTATTCCTGCTTTATCAGCTATTCCAGTAAGGACGAAGACTTCGCTCAGCGTCTGCATGTTGATCTTCAGAGTAAAAGTGTTCGCTGCTGGTTTGCGCCGGAGGATATTAAGGGAGGACGAAAACTCCACGAGCAGATCGGTGAGGCTATCCGGCTTCATGAGAAGCTGCTGCTGGTACTCTCAGAACACAGCATAAACAGTGAATGGGTCAAGACTGAGATTGCCAAAGCACGGCAGCGTGAAGTACGTGAAAAGCGCCAAGTATTATTCCCAATTCGCTTGGTAGATTTTGAAACTATCCAGCAATGGGAATGCTTTGATGCTGATACCGGGAAGGATTCAGCAAAGGAAATACGAGAATTTTTCATCCCCGATTTTTCCAACTGGAAAAACCACGATGCTTATCAACAAGCCTTCGACCGCTTACTACAGGATTTGAAGCCAGAACTTGAACGCAAGCCAGTGGAGTACGGTTAAGTGTTTCCCTTCAGTCGTTTAAGCGCCATTAGGCCCTTGGTGCCTTTGAGCATTAGACAAAACGATACGGACTGTCTAATGTTTTGATCGACCGTACATTTGAAGGTTATCTTGCTTTAAAATTAATTTTGACTGACGGCAATGGGTCGAAACTAGCCTGTAATGCAATTTTTCCGAATTTAAGTAAGCTTGCTTGTTCATTCGACTAGAATTCACAATTGATATATACTTTTGGCATCTATCTTTTAGAGGGTGCAATATCATGGCAACAGCAAAGCTTTTTCAAAACGGTCGCTCACAAGCAGTGAGATTACCCAAGGAATTTAGGTTGCCGGGCAAAGAAGTTAAAATTTCCAAGCAGGGCAATAAAATCATTTTAGAGCCCATCGAAAGTTCGTGGGAACAATGGTTTGAAGCAATGACGCAATTTTCCGATGACTTTATGGCTGATGGACGCAATCAACCTGAACAGGCACAAGAGCGTGATTGGAGTTTGTTTGAATGACCCGCTACTTGCTGGATACCAATATCTGTATCTACCTGATTAAAAAACATCCGCCTGAAGTATTAGCTCGCTTTCAACAAATTCAGCTCAAACAACTGCATATTTCCACTGTTACTCTGTTTGAGTTGTACTATGGCATCGAGAAAAATAATTCTCAGCAACGCAACTTGGCGGCATTGGAAAGCTTTATTGCACCGTTAACGATTGTGGACTTTACCTTTGATGCGGCTATAAAAGCGGCGAAAATTCGTAGCGATTTGCAAAAACAAGGCTTACCGATTGGCGCATATGACATTCAAATTGCTGCGATTGCCTTGTCTTGCAATATGACGTTGTTAACCAACAATACGCGCGAATTTGAACGGGTTAACGGTTTAAAACTGGAAAACTGGGTTAGTACACCAATAGCCAAGTAATTCAAAAAAAGCTTAAAAACCGTTACGCATAAAAAAGGCTGGAGAATATCCAGCCTTTTTAGTTGTTTAATGCTTAGTGCAACAAGCCCTGCAATAATCCGTTCAGTTTATGCACAAAGGCCGCAGGATCATCAAGCTGTCCGCCTTCACTGAGGATGGCCTGATCGAACAGGATATGGGTCAAATCGGCAAACCGACTGTCATCTTGCTCTTCTTTCATGCGAACCACCAACGGATGGGTCGGGTTAAGCTCGAAGATCGGCTTTCTGCCCATTCCCATGCCCAATCCTTGTCCTGCATCCTTCATGATTCTTTCCATATTCAGGCTCATGCCGTA
>CAZAUB010000221.1:0-4920 GCA_964488195.1 uncultured Methylobacter sp.
GAAAATGTAAGTCGTATAATCAATAACTAAGAGGTTTACTATGAAAACAATAAAACCAATTTTGGCCCCAGCAGGCGTTGCTTTAATGCTCGGTTGCATCGTATCGGCTCCCGCTGTGGCTGAAAGTCTGCCTTCGGCCAAGGCGACGTTTGCTTTCAGTGAGCTGATCAACTTGCCATCCTGCGCCAGCACCACCGGCGGTTGCAGTGCAGACGATGACAGCGAATGGCATACGGTTCTGAAACAGAAATTGAAATTGGCTAACCAGAAAGATTTGTTCATCGATGCGGCGCTGCAATGCGGTATCGTTACCGATACCACAGTGAAGAGCTTAAATGCGGTTAGCACTAGCCTTGAATCAGACGGATCGGAAGCCCGCGGCACGATTCGTGTACGCGTTAAAATCACCGCTCCGGATGGTACAGAGACCTATGCCTATCCACAAACAGGCGCTATCTTAAATAGTGATCCTGCTCTGCCAACTTATCAACAAGGGACGTTAAATGATGGCATCGTTTATTGCGACCGTATCCAAAGGCTGGAAGCTAAATTTTCCGGTCTGAGCTGCACGGCAGCGCCTTATATATTTACTGATACAAACGGAGATCTAATTGATGATGTCGTTGATGGCTCAGTTACCTGCCTCGATCCAGAAGAGTTGCGTTTGCTGCAGAAGACTCTGAACGCCAGCTCGTTCAATTTCGTTGCGGCGGATTTGTCATCGGGTGTCCATACGATCGAAGTTGAGGCGAGAACTACGGCAAACGTCTCCGTCGACAATGTTACCAGTACCTCGCTTGCAGGCGCTGAAGCCTTCATAGGCGCCGGCGCGGTGGCTATCGAATCAGTCCGCATGATCAAGGGTAACAGCGGAGTAACTCTCGATATCCCATAACATCGTCTTCTGTCTGATGGAACGGACGGCGAGTCATTCGCCGCCCGTTTTTATTTTGTTCCCAAGGCCATAGGTGTGCTGAGGAACGAAGCGCATTGTTTGAGTCTCGTTTGCATGAACCCGTAAAGTACGGTAGGTTGGGGTTCGTACCTCTCCCCAACCTACCGCACTGGTAAAATTGCGCCTGTAACAGGCACTTTAACGACAGGAAAATCAGCATCGTTCGTTTTAATTGTGATAAATCCCTTAATCGGACCAACTTTTACTTTTTCAGGTATGAACTTTACCGTGAATTGATAGCGATCCCCTTTGGGTCCGCGTTCAAAAGGAAAAGAAATAGTTTCCAAATCGCTAGACGCAGAAATTTCAAAATTACTGGCGCCTGTATTATAAATCATCAAGGTTTGAGCTAATTTATCTGATGCTTCCTGGTTTGTAACAGCTTTCAAAGGCAGCTCGCCCATGTCTACCGCTTCAGGGAAGGTGTAAATTTTTTCCGTGATGAAGGTGTTGACCATCAACTTTAAAAAGGGCAGTTTTTTATCCTCATTAATAATCTTTATCCATTCCGTCTTGCGGTCACCCTTTTTTTCTCCTTTAAGAAAAAGGTTGATTTTATAGTGCTGTCCCGGTTTTAAAGTTTGCAGTGTTGCGGTAAATCGCTCGCTGTCATAGTCCAGCTTTGTCAATTTGAGAGGCTCCTCGTCCCTGTGATTAATGATTTCAATGGACTTTTCTTTTGGAACCCCACGTTGAGTCACTGCAACTAAATACGACTGGGGGCTAAACTCAATGGGCGTTACTAAATAGCCTTCAACGGCAAATTCCAGATTAGCATCGGAGTTATCCTTAAAATTCACCCGAACTAACCCTTGATAAGCTCCGGCGATATCAACCTTACCCAGGCTAAGCACAAACTTCCCATAATCGCCTGGTTTTATCTCCGGAGTAATTATTTTTGCTATTAACGGAGTAGTTAATTGAACGCTGTCAATTTTTAACGTGTCCTTGGTGGTATTCTGAAATGCGATCTCCCTTTCAAAAGGCTTATTAATAAGCACCCGGCCAATTGATACCACTCTCTTGTTTTGTTCTGCAAGTTGTTCGACGGCGAAAGCATTCAGCCACAGCAAAGAAAAAACCAGCAACGAAAGAAAAAAATTACGAATATCAGTCATATTTCCCCCACCCAAATAAAAAGGCCTGCAACCTTTATAGATTACAGACCTTTTTCATTAAATCTACTTGCCAGTTAAACTAGCTCATCATTATAGGTTATCGTTTAAATAAAAACGAAGTTGCAACAAACGCAATCCCTTGTTTACATAATCCCACCAGTAGCTTTCACTGGCATAATCAAACAATTGTTCACGAACATCGCACTGTGGATCAGCATCAATATTAAGACATAATGTCGTCAATTCCTTGGTGACATCTTCAAATTGTTTGCTGCCTTTTCCTGTGGTGACTTCCAGATAAAGAGTTTCCGTTGAGCAGAGTTCTTCAGTAGCCACATTACCATCGGAATCCACAGTATCTGTTCTACATGTCGTTACCTCTGCTTTACCACCTGGCTGACCTAACGCTCTTGCCCATACTGAGTAGTTAAGCGTGTCAAAGTTAGTACAATCATCTGACGGAAGATTTGCATCAATAGCTGCTTCGCAATTGTTTGCAGGTAATTGAAAAGCAGCGCCATTGCTATCAGTGCCATTTCCATCAAGAACTTTAAATTCGCCTTGATAAAGATTGATTTTACTAGTAACAGCTCCATTTCTGCCTAAACCGACGAAAATGGTATGACGATTACTATCTGTCATATCCGCTGTCTTTGGATTTTCTACGCCAATGATATTCAGGTTGTAATGAGACCCGCTAGGCGCACCGTTGCCGGCCATTACAGGTAAAGAGACTACTGCTGCCATTGCCGATGCAATGGCCAATGTTGTTGTTTTTTTCATTTTGTCACCTCTTTTATAAATAAAGTTGCTTTCAATCGCCGATTTATGCCCTCTAAACCAACGGGTGTGATTAAAAGTGCGGTTTTTTTTAGAAGATTATCAACCCCGCACCTATCCTTTGAGTACATAGGCATCTATACAACGCGTCATCCCGGCAGGGATTGCCGGGATCCAGAAGCCATGGATGGCAATATTAAATCAGACCACAAATCTCCAACAGGGAATTGATAGCTCAATCAACCGTTTTTTAGCCGCACGAGACCACTTTTTAAGTTATTTTTCCATGCGGACACCCTATCACATCCCTGTGTTCTGGATCCCGGCAATCCCTGCCGGGATGACGATGCGCTACACCAAGCCACCATTAGCTGTTGCACTTCAAACTTGAATCCGCCAAATTAAAAATTTAATAAATCCAAATTTAGTCTCCGGTTTAAGAAGAAAAAGTTACATGTCATTTCTCATGCGCCGCTGAACATATTTTCCGTTCAGCTTGAGTAATAACTTAATCGAAACCAAGCGCCTTTGCTATCGGCCAAAAGCCTGAATTTTTCCGCGCTTCGTTAGGATAAAAATCGGTATTTCTTCTTATAGCGAGGATACTTAGTCTAAGGACAAAGCATTAGAATGTTGAGTTTTATTTGAGGTAACCATGACAAGCTATTGAATAAATTGACGTAAGTGAGCGATCCATTTTGCATAACGGCGAAAGGCAAACGGCTATTTACGAAGCGAAGCTCCGGCTTGCGCGTACCGACCCCGTGCCGGGATGCCATGTACTTTGTTACAGCCTGCACTATCGCACGGCATTTTTACAAAAAACCTGCTGCAAATTCCCTAATCTTCAAGTTCATTCGTCAAATGTTTTCTGGCCCAGTTAACGGCTTGGACACGGTTAGTCACGCCGATCTTTTTATAAAGATTATAAATATGCGTCTTAACCGTATGCGGACTCAGGAAGCTATTGTCGGCGATGTCCTGATTCGTGTGGCCGCCTACTATGGCTTCCAATATTTTTACTTCTTTGCAGGTCAGCAGGTCACTGAGGCATGCATCCAGGTCTGCATAGTCCGGATTGCTGTGTATCTCCTGTTTCATATGGCGAAATATTTTTGCCGTTAATTTTCTGGAGAACCAGCATTCGCCGGCGAATATGGCGTTGATACCTTGAACGAATTGTTCCGGGGTGGTGTTCTTTAAGAAGATGCCGCGCAGATCAAAATGATGCAGGATTTCGTACAAACCTTCGTCATTGTCTTCCGTGTTGATTAGCGCGACTCTGGCCGTATCGCACAGCGGATTGAGCAGATCGAAATAGGAATAGGGGGTCGATGCGGACACATCGACCAGAAAGAGAATTTCATTGTCTGATCGTTTCGCCCGGACATCGGAAAGCGAGCTTAAAATCTGGCATGGAAATGCACATGTATCTCTAATGAACGTAGAAAGCACGGAATTTTGCAGGGTTCTCGGCCCGAAAATAATAACAGATTGGCTTATCACGATAGACATTTAACAATTACTCTTCAGTTTAATCCGATAGGAAAAGGCGTGCTTATCCGGTTGCTTGCCAAAGTAATTAAAAATGCCAAGACTTGTTAAACCCCTATTCTGTCTATGTTCAATGACGAACGGTGAAAACCGTTCATCCCGACCGGCGTTACGCGCAAGTCGCTACGATGGGTAAAGAATACAGAAACAAGATGAGAGCAAACCTGTAGGTTTGATTAAGATTAGATTAAAATAGGGTGACTTGGGTTGGCTCAAAGCCGGTTAATAACGCTATGTTTTTCCTGTATTTCATTCCCCTTGGTGTTCTCAGGCATCCATCGCTTAATAGTTTTGGCAAGCAACCGGATAGGCATGGGAAAAGGATAGCATTTATTCTAAATATCACGCAGTTAGATTTTAAAGCTGTAATCCGCCATGATCGGAGCCTTGAATCTGATTCCCGCTCGGACTTTTTCAAGCGGGGAGATGTCCAGTTGTTTTTGATGTTGTGCGTCGCCTCGGCACACCGCTACGCTGCTCCTGCATTGCTCTACCTCCTGCGTCCATGCAGTC
>CAZAUB010000222.1:0-2854 GCA_964488195.1 uncultured Methylobacter sp.
GATGGTAAGCTCAAATCCATCCATGGAGCCTGGATTCCGGCAATCCCTGCCGGAACGACGATCTTGAATTGTGTAACCATGAAATCTGACAAAGTAGAATTAAGAAGTGACGTGATAAACAGAACTGTAACTATTAAACTGAAGTTTCCCAGTTTCTAAAGCCCTTAATCCCGCTACTTATAAGGGGTAGGTATTTAATGCAGGGTTTGCTGCTTTTATGGCAAACCCCACTTTAATAGGTTTTCCTTTATAGGCTACGGGCTCAAAAACTGGGAAACTTCAGCTATTAAACTACCTGCTCTTTATTGACCTAAAAAACTACCGTATGAAAATTCGCTCACTATTTGTTTTTTTGATTTTATTGTCCACTATCAGCGGTATTGTTAATGCTACGACCTATACGTTGCCGGAAAACAGCAATGATAGCGTCATCACTCAATTTCATGACGATGTGCCTTTAACCCGCGCGGAACAAAACGAGACCTTACTGGATGTGGCGAGGCGTTTTCTTCTGGGACAAACGGAAATCGTGCGGTTGAACCCCGATGTTGATCGCTGGCATGTCAAAAAGAACGAGATTGTTCGGTTATCCAACAGACGCATTTTGCCGGATACGCCCCACGAAGGAATTACCTTAAATATCGCCGAATACCGCATGTATTATTATCCGTCGACCCAAAAAGGTGGGGTGCCACAGGTAATGTCCTATGCTCATGGCATAGGCAGGCAAGACTGGAAAACCCCTCTGGGGAAAACCAGTATTGTGCAAAAAGTCAAAGACCCGGCATGGCATCCGCCGGAATCAATAAGACGTGAACACGCGGCTAATGGTGATCCACTGCCCGCTGTCGTTCTTCCGGGTCCCCATAATCCTTTGGGAGCCTACATGCTGCATCTGGCCGTTCCTGGAGGCTATCTGATACACGGCACCGATATTGACAAGATTTACGGTATAGGTATGCAGATAACGCATGGTTGCGTGCGTATGTATCCTGAAGACATTGAGGCTTTGTATAACTCGGTTCCGGTAGGAACACCGGTTTATATGGTCAAACAACCCATCAAGGTTGGATGGTTGGACAATACGCTTTACATAGAAGCGCATCCCGATTTGGAGGGAGAGGAAACAACACTGGATCAGAAATTAGATGTGGCGTTGAAGCTTATTCAAAAAGCCAATAATATCGCCAGGGATGGTGTGTATGCCAAAAGCCAGTCGGGAGCTGGCGCGGCGCAAAACGAGCTTGAGTTTGACCGAAAAGCATTAAGGCAAGCGCTTACAGCCTTGGATGGAAATCCAGTGGCGCTTTATCAAAGATTGCCACAGAAAGAATTGCCGGTATCGTTACCGACAGGTCATGGCTCTAAAGGAGGGTACTATCATGGTGTTTAGGGTAGCTGATATGGAGGGAAATTTATTTAACAATATGATCCTGAGTATCTTGGTTTCCCAGGTTATCCACCCAACTGATGGTGATTTTATCGCCGATGTTGCCGCCTTTTAGCGTAAAAGCAAAGTAGGGGTCTTTGGAAATATTGGCGCCTGTATTACCGGTAATAATGACGTTTTTATTATGTTCTACCGTTAGTTCCTGAATAAAATTTGCGGGGATTAAGGCGTTGGTTTTGGCGTCACGATTACGGCCATGTTCCATCGGGTGGGCTATCAGCATCCTGATTTGCGTGTTACCGTCCATGCGTTTGGTGCGGATTTTAATGCTCGACATGTTAAAGCTCGCAGCCGCCAGGGGTGACGATGACTTTTTCGCTGGCGGTGTAAAACCCTTCGTTAGTTTCTATGATGACGGCCACAGCAGATGATTCGGCAATTTTTAAGCGAGCCGATACAAAAGGCACCAGGTTGGGAGATAATTCAAATTTAGCGGCCAACGGTATGGGATTTTTTTCGACCAGTATGGCAATGCTTTCAACATTTTTCAGGCTGCTGGTTACTGTAATGGGGACGGCTGCGCCATTTTCCGCCATTTTGGAAATCTGGATGTCGATTTTATCGGATTCGATGATTTCCTGGTCTTTGAATAAACGCTTTAAGGTCTGTTGCAGTATGTTGGTCGATGTGGTCTCGTTAAGCCATTCTGCGTTTGCCTCGGATGAGGCTAGCAGCCCGCCGGTCGTGATAATTGAATAACCGCTGAAAGCGACAGACTTCTTGATGAATGCTCTACGATTGTCGGTCATGATGTATTATTCCGGCTTGATTTAAAGCATTTAACGATTAAATAAGGCCTGATAAGCCCGTGCCGATTGTTCCGGCTGATGGTCAAATACTCCGCCGATGACTGCAAGCAAATCGGCTCCCGCAGCAAGTAACTGTGCGCCATTGTCCGGCAGAATGCCGCCTATGGCAACAATAGGGATAGTCAGCGCACGTTTTGCTTGTCGTAGCGTTTCAATATGGGCGGGCGCGGCCAGCGGTTTTGATGAGGACGGGAAAAATCGCCCGAACGCCGCATAAGTTGCGCCTTGCGATTGGGCGGCTATGGCTTGTTCGATGAAGTCATAGCAGGAAACGCCGATAATGGCTGCGCTGCCCAACTGCTTTCTAGCCTGGGTAACAACGCCGTCTTCCCTGCCGAGGTGGACGCCGTCAGCGCCAACAAGCGCCGCAAGTTCGATGTCATCATTGATCAGCAAAGGGACGTTATATTGATGGCAGATTTTAACCAGCTCACGGGCAAGAAATGGTGCGTCAACCGGGTTTTTGTCCCGGTATTGCACGATGACTGCGCCGCCTTTAATGGCTGCTGAAACTTCGTTAATAATGGTGTCCGGGGATTTATTTGCGGTCTGGGTAATCGCGTAAAGCCCGCTTTCGGGGAATTTCATGCGGGCT
>CAZAUB010000222.1:2954-4854 GCA_964488195.1 uncultured Methylobacter sp.
GGCGGATTTGTCATGCAGACTTGTCCCTGTCCGCGCACTTTCTGGCGTTTTGTGTGCAAATTCTCTCCAGGCGGGTTTGTCATTCGTCTTCATCCATCCAGAAAAATCGACTGGGAATGTGCTGGCCTTTGCCCGGTTGGTAAGCGGTATTTAATGAATTCCAGGTATATTCCTGCGCTTCCATGACGGCTTGCAAAGGCTCCAGGCCGTGCGCTATCAAAGCGGCAATGCTGGCGGCTAGCGTGCAGCCGGAGCCGTGATAGCTGAACGGCAATCTGTCCCAGGTGTAGGTTTCCCAGCTGCGCCGGTCATGGAACAGCTGATTGCTGACCGACGGCGTATCTTCATGGCTGCCGGTAATCAGCACATAGTCGCAACCTTTTTCCAGCAACGCCAAACCGCAGTCGTTAAGGCCGGTCAATCCCGCCAGTTTCCGGGCTTCTTCGCTGTTTGGCGTAAGCACCGTAGTGCAGGGCAACAGCAAGTCGACAATAGCCGTTACGAGCCGGTCGTTTGACAGTTCAGCGCCGCCCCCTGCTGCCAGTACCGGGTCTAAGATAACCGGAATGTGCGGGTGTTGTTTTAATATCGCATGAATGGCGGCTGCGGTTTCATGATGGCCGATCAAACCGATTTTAAAAGCCTTAACCGGCAGGTCATCCAATAAGGTGTTGGTCTGACTGATAATGTCTTCTGGGCTTTGCGGAATCAGTTTTTTAACATTCCGGGTGTCCTGCTCGGTTAAAGCCGTGATAACGCTGGCGGCGTGACAGCGATGGCTGACCAAAGTCTCAATATCGGCCTGCACCCCGGCGCCGCCGCTGGGGTCATGGCCGGAAAATGAAAGCACAACGGGGCGATTTGAGGTCATGATGGTTATTGGGGGTAATTGTATTGCTGAGGATAGCCTTGTTGTTGAGGATAGCCTTGTTGTTGAGGGTAACCTTGCTGTTGAGGATAGCCTTGTTGTTGAGGGTAACCTTGTTGCTGAGGGTAACCTTGCTGTTGAGGGTAACCTTGTTGTTGAGGATAACCTTGTTGTTGAGGGTAACCTTGTTGTTGGGGATAACCCTGCTGTTGCGGGTTACCTTGTTGAGAAGTCCCTTGCTGAGCGCCAGCATTTTTATTGGCGACAATGGCCAGTTCTACTCGACGATTCTGTCCGCGATTCGCCTCATTTACATTAGGCAATTTGGGCATTTTCTCGCCCATGCCCTGCTGGGTGAGACGGGAAAAATTTACACCATGTTGAGCTAAATAACTAGAAACACTGGTGGCGCGTCGTTCAGATAACACTTGATTATAACTATCTGAACCTACATCATCAGTATGCCCGGTTACATTGATTGTCGAATCCGGATATTGATTTAATACCTTCGCTACTGAATCCAGAGCGCTTTGTGCTTGCGGCGTTAAATCTGCCGAATCAAATGCAAAAGTAACGCTGCTTGGCATGGTCAGGTTAAGGGTGTTTTCCGCCGTTCTTTGCACCTCGATACCGGTGCCTTGCAGCGACTGCTGCATTTCTTCTTGTTGGTGATCCATATAGGCGCCCACAGCCGCCCCAACCACACCACCGGCTAAAGCGCCCCATCCGGCATTCTGAAGATCGTTGCCGCCGAACAGCGTTCCCACGCCTGCGCCGGTTGCCGCACCCAAGCCGCCGCCCATGGCCGCCTTGCTGAGACTGGATTGCCCTGTGTAAGGATCAGTGATACAAGCCGTCAAAAGAACAGAACTTATACCTACTATCAATAATTTTTTTTTCATAGGAATTACCTTAGGTTGATTTGTATAGGGCTTCTAATGAAGCCGGTTCAATTGCTCTAGCTTTCAGAGGTAATATTGGTATTATAAAGCGCGATTAATAAATTTAAACTGAACAAGGTGTTTGAATAGG
>CAZAUB010000223.1:0-4807 GCA_964488195.1 uncultured Methylobacter sp.
ATAAAGCGATAAATCGCGCAACAAATCGGCTTCGCTGCCGAAAATACTCAAGTTGCTCAGTGCTTGCTCATGCAGCTCGTAGCTCGTAGGCTGGGTTGAATGCAATGAAACCCAGCATTGATAGCCTCAAAGCTGGGTTTCCGCTATCGCTTCTACCCCAAGGCGTTAACTTAATCTGTTGATAACACGATTGCGAATCGCTTGAAACCTTCATGGAATATGGGCTTCATGGGTTTTCCTTTGTAAGAAAAATTTGCTGACGCAAAAACACCCGCAAAGCTTTAGCACATAAGGACTTCGGCAATTTCATCAACAGATTAAGTTAACGCCTTGCTTCTACCCAGCCTACGGCCCTATATCTAATCCAATTACGCTATTGTTCATGCCGGACTCCTCATTACACCAGTTATACTTGCTGGTGCATTTTATACTGCGCCAGGGTATGAGAGGAGTCCATATCATCCTACATTTATCCGTCGTATGGTCGTGAGCAACCACATTTAGAAAATTTAAAAAGCTGATCGAAAATTCACGGAAACCTGAGTTTGGTCGTATTCGTAAATCGTCAGATTGCTGTCGTTACTGTTGTATGACGCTGATGTCACAACATCGGTATTGATCTGCTCGACATGGTAAATCAGATCGACGCCAATACTGGCATGGGTATCCTGGCGGATTTTGTCGTAGGCCGCTTCCTTGCCTTGATAGAACGCGTCGCCGTAACTGGTGTTCAGGCTGGCAATAAACGCTTTACTGAAGTTGTGGAAATAATTGGCGCTTAAAAACCAGCGATCATTGCTGTAATACGTCAAACCGGAATGTTCCTGTCCGGCAGTTACCCCAAAGCGAACGCTGTCGCTGTCGGTTAATTGATAATCCATCGACGGGGTCACCGTCCACGACACCAGTTTCCGCTCGCTTTGCTGGTCAAAAGATTTGCCGCGCACCGTGGTTGACAAATTCAATGCCAAGGCTTGGCTGGCCAGGTAACGGACTTGAGGTGCCAGGCCATACGAGAAGGAGAAATAATCGTTGGTATGGCCGTATCGCACCCAATCGGCAACGAGAGGCATGCTCCAGATGAAGTGATCGTTTTGCTTCCACACCGGCCCACTGGAGCCGGACACATACAACGAATCCAGATTGTTTATCGTGGCATTGTCGCGCCAGTTGACGCCCACATTACTCTGCCAGCCCACCGAACCATTCACCGGTATGACGTGATCGAAGCCTAGCCCCAATAAATAGGCATGGTCTTCGGCAGGTTTCGCGTCATTAGATAGCCGGAATGGCAAGCCAAACATGGCAATAATGTCCTCGTTCGGCCCGGCATTGACGTTGGAATCGTAAATCCAGCCGGTGGATCCGGTTACCCGCCAGTTTTTCTGGCCTTTGTTGGATTCTATCGTGGCCAGAAAACGATCGATATTGCTCACCACGCCAGCAGGGGGCTTGGCTGCTTTAACGTCCAATAACAAGGTTTTGGCGCGTTCGGCATTGCCCAACTGATAAGTAACCGCCGCCAATTCCAGTTTAACCCGATCCGCTTTCGGATCGATGGCCAATACTTTTTCAAAATAATCGGCCGCATCGTCCAAATTACCGGATTGTTTGGCTGCCGCGCCCAATAAAAACCATTCTTGCGCGGAAGCTGTTGCCGGTTCATGCTTGACTAACATTAGCTCCAAGGCGTCGGTTGACTTACCGTCTTTTAAAAGACCGGAAGCCTTGGTTAATATGTCGGGCGTGTTGGCGGCATAGGCAGGTGAAATTGCCGCAAGCAAAGCAAGTGTGTTGATTAATTTTTTCATATGGATCCTCCTTGAAGTTATTATTTTTCCGCTCTAAAAACGCCGGTTGCCTGGCCATTAGGAGCTATTTGAGCGCTATCGGTTTTTGTAATTGCCCACGTTCCCCCAGCTTCTGCGGCCTGATCCCCCCCAAACTCACCCGATATTTGAGAAGGGAATTCTTGTTGCTTCGAAATACCGTCGCCTGTAAGTGTTCCTTGAAATTTCAAACCATCCCCATCTGCTGTTGAACTCATCGTGGTATCAAATTTAACTTTTTCTGCAAAAGAAGTGAGGTTATCCGCATTTCTTACATTCAGAGTTCCATTAATGCTGTTTTTAGCAAAATCCGCATCCATTGTAATATCGCCATTGGCATTATGGTAGGAATTGTCTTGACCGATAGTCCACAACGTCCCGCGAAGTTCGCCAGTGTACGTAGCCGTTCCCGATTTCGGTTTTTGGTCTCTATCGATCTGATCGACCAATACCCAATGCGAGGTATATACCTTGCTAAAGCTTGCACGGTTAGGATCCGACCATGTGCCCCATGCCACATAGTTGTAACTGCCCAAATAAGCTGACGGAGATTGATTCAGCACCTCGACATGGTTTACCCCTGAGCTCGGCGGTGGATAAAGCATAGTAACTGCATCGCCCTGATCGATTATCGGCGAGCCAAATTCTGCAGGTCCGTCACCAAAACCTGAGTTAACGGGTTCGCCCAGATTATTTTCATAATAAAGATTTTCCGTATAACCGCCGGCCCAATAAGATTCATGGGCTGGTGCATTTGGCACATTATTTTGAGTTTCTGTGACTTTGATGGTATTGGTGGCATCTCGCAAATTATCAGCTGACATTTTCAAGTCGGCCTGTTGCATTTTATCTAGTGTCAATTTTTGATTCAGAGGCTTAATTTCACCCGTTAAATTAGAAATCTGGCTTTCGATATTTTTGTAATCCAGATTTTCTATCGTTTCCACAGAACCCGATACGGTTGATATTGACGCATATTTATCACGCAACGAATTAAAGTGTCCCAGTCGCAATTCTGCAAATAAAGTATCTCTCTCAATACCTAATTTTTCAGCAAGTGTCTTTAGTTTAAGTTGATCGCTAGCTGACCAGTCAGGTCTCGGTTTATTGCCATATTTATCAAAAAGGTTTTTTGCAGCCTGTAAATAAGCCAATTTTCTTTGGTCATAGCTGGTTTGTGTATTATTAGAAAGGTTATTAATGTATTTATTTGTATTAGCCAGCTCTTTCTTTTTATCATCTAGTTCTTTCTGTTTTTTAACTAGAACATTTTCTTCTTCCTTTATGTCAATTGACTTAGTAATAAGTTGATTATTTTTTTCTTTAGATGCTTTTTCTATGGATTCTTTTTCTTTTTGTACACTAAAACCAACAGCTATTACAACACTTTTAGTAGCACTTACATAACTATTAGTAAAACTATCTAGCGTATCCTTACCTGTTTTTGCCTCCTCTAGATTGCTGGCTAAATTACGCCCAAGTTCATCAAATTTCGTATTAGCAAACAATGAATAAACGCTACTAACTGCCCCCGCAAAATCTCCCATACCAGCCATTGTGGCAAGACCACTTGCTATACCAAGAGCGCTCTCATTTATCTGGAGCATTAACTTTTCAAATGCCATATCTATCGCTTCAGACCCCGCACTTGAAAGGCCTCTTTTATCAATATTGGCTATAGTTTTCATTAACGCAATATCATTAGTAAGTTGAAGCGCTGCCGCGCCAAAGCCAGCCAGCCCCGATTTATTATCCGAAGATTCTACTTCTGAATAAGCCGTTGCTAAATTATTTAACATCTCAATTAAGCTCGCCTTATCTTGCTTATAACCAAGTTGTGCAATATTAACCGCCTTAACAATGAAGGCTGTGCTTTTTATTCCAGAATAAGCAGCTTGTATCGCCTTTAGCTTGTTCGGCCCAATGACTGCTTTTGACATATCATAAGCAGTCATAGCCGCTTCTCCGAGCATTTCCTCATTGTGTTCAATAGAACTCCCCAAGGTTCCTAATAGGTTTGTGTCATGTATTCCAAAAGCTTTTTTTGTATTGTCATAACCAGTATTGTCATTAATAATCTCAGACTTACCACTAAAATCAACATTGCTGTGATTCTTCATTAATTGTTCAGATACAACGCTTGAGTCTGGAATATCGTTAAAAACATCTATGGCATTAGCGTAACTTTCTACAGAAACAATGTATTCTTTTAAATTTACCCCCCCAATATCAACTTGGTTTAATGCATCCAATGCGCTCTTAGATAAACTATTATTTATTTCGCTTACTCTATAATTAATAACATTATTATATGCTTTCACTTGCTCGGTTGTTATGCCAAGCTGGCTACTGTTAGACTGCAAATAATCTTGACCAATTTCAAATAGTTCAGCCGGTGTTTTTGTTGAGCCTTGGCCGTTCGAAGGCTGTGCAGCCAATTGTTGTTCCGGCTTCCAGACTGGATCAGTGGATGGTATGGCTTGCTTGGATTTGAGAGTTTGCCGATTTAGTTCCCCAACGTTAGGTTCGGCAAAGACGCCTTCACTCAGCACTATGCCGACAAGAATGGAAATGACTTTATGTTGATTTTTCATAGGATTATCTTTTGCGCTTCATATATCTCAACTCAGCAAGTTGTCTTGATGAGACCGGTTAATAAAATCTCATCAGCGCTTGGTTTCGATGCATTGCAACAAGGCATTTATGAGGCGCTCCAACATTAACACGGAGTGTGTCAACTTCTCTTTACACATGGAAGGTTTTTTCGCGTCAACAAGTAGCCTAGATCTTAAAAATGGTTTAGTTCTACTTTGTCAGATTTCATGGACACACAATTCAAGATCGTCATTCCGGCAGGGATTCACGTCAGGCTTTCCTGCCTGGCGCCCTTCGGGTAAATGTAAATCTGTTCCAGACAGATTTGTGCCGGAATCCAGGCTCCATGGATGGATTTAAGCTTACCATCCATGGCACTGGAT
>CAZAUB010000224.1:0-1808 GCA_964488195.1 uncultured Methylobacter sp.
ATCATCCCATATCTGGTCGCGATGCTGGTTGCGATCGGCGTATTCAGGGCCAGCGGCGCGTTGGATTTGCTGGCCGATTTGGCGCGATATGTCGTGCATTATTTTATGCTCGACGACCGCTTTGTCGATGCGCTGCCAACGGCATTGATGAAGCCGTTCAGCGGCAGCGGAGCCAGGGCGATGATGATCGATACCATGAAGACCATGGGTGCGGATTCGTTTGCGGGACGCTTATCGTCGATCGTGCAAGGCAGCACCGAAACCACCTTTTATGTCTTGGCGATATACTTCGGCTCGGTCGGCATCAAACATATTCGCCATGCTGCCGCGTGTGGGATAATAGCCGATTTTGCGGGCGTAGTTGCGTCCATTTTTGTCGCCTACTGGTTTTTTGGGTGATTAAAAAAGGCGAAGGGCGAAAGGCGAAAGGCGAAAAACCCCACCTTTTGCCCTTTGCCTTTCGCCTTGTGCCTATAATATCTTTATGAAAATTCACCTTAAAACACTCGGCTGCCGCCTTAATGAAGCGGAGCTGGAAACTTGGGCTCAGGCGTTTCAAAAATCCGGGCATCAAATCACCAAGCAAGCCGAAGCCGCCCATCTTATCGTGATTAATTCCTGCGCAGTGACGCAGGATGCGGCCCGAAAATCGCGCCAGCTGATACGTCGCATCCATCGCGATAATCCGCAAGCCAAACTCGTGGTCAGCGGCTGTTACGCCACCTTAAATGAAGATGAAGCGGCCTCTTTACTGGGCGTTGACTTGGTAGTCAGCAACAAGGATAAAGATCAGTTGGTCGAAAAAACCCTGACTGAATTGAACATGGACAGCATGCCCGTCTTGTCCACCGAGCCGGGAGAAATATCGCTGTTCACTCGCGGCAGGCAACGCGCGTTCGTTAAAGTGCAGGACGGTTGCCGTTACCGCTGTACATTCTGCATCGTCACCGTGGCGCGCGGTGAAGAAAATAGCCGCCCCGTGCAAGCGGTCATCGACGAGATCAATGCGCTGCATAAGCAAGGCATCACCGAGGTTATCCTGACCGGCGTGCACTTGGGCGGCTACGGCAGCGACCTGGGCAATAACCTGTCCGATTTGATCAAAGCCATTTTGGCGGAAACCGACATCCCGAGATTGAGATTAGGTTCGCTGGAGCCGTGGGAATTGCCGGACGATTTTTTTGAGTTGTTCCACAATCCGCGCCTGATGCCGCATTTGCATTTGCCCTTGCAAAGCGGCTCGGACACCGTGCTGCGACGTATGGCAAGGCGCTGTAAAACTGAAGAATTTGCCGCCATCGTCAGCCAATTGCGGGCGCAGATCCCGCACTTTAATGTCACCACCGATATTATCGTCGGCTTCCCCGGGGAGACCGAGCAGGAATGGCAGCAGAGCTTTAACTTCATCAAGCAAATCGGTTTCGGTCATATCCATATTTTCACCTATTCCAGTCGGGCGGGCACCAAAGCCGCAAGCCTGCCGGATCAGTTGGGCAATGACATCAAAAAACAGCGCAGCAGGCAGCTGCACGAATTGGCCGAGCAAATGAAGCTGAAGTTTTTTGCCGATAACGTAGGCAATGAATTCCCGGTGTTATGGGAAGGCTACAGCGAAGCTTTGGCAGATGACAAACAACGGGTGTTCGGTTATACGCCGAATTATCTTCGGGTCGGTTGTGTGATCAGCAGCGCTGTGTCGGTGGAAAATCAAACACTTAACTGCATGGTAACAGCGGTTGAGGAAGGTTGTGTTATGGGGGAGCTTGTGGAGCAACTGTTTGTTTTCGAAGACGACAGAAAAAATGTAT
>CAZAUB010000224.1:1908-4772 GCA_964488195.1 uncultured Methylobacter sp.
TGCATATAGGCTGGCGTGGAAAGCCCCAGCAGCTGCTGCAAGTAAATCTGTTTAGGCGTTGCACCCAGTAAATCAAAGCCGCGAACGATATGGTTAACCTGTTGCAAATCATCATCAATTACCACGGCAAATTGATAGGCAATTATCCGGTCTTTGCGTTTCACAATAAAATCGCCATCCTGCTCGGTGAGGTTATGGGAAAGCAGGCCTTGCAGTTCATCCTGAAAGGCAATGCTGCGGTTATCGACTTTAATGCGCAGTGCATGAGGGCCATCAGGCGGGATTTGCTTATCTCGGCAAATGCCGGGGTAAATATCGGGCAGTGCTTGTCCTCTATCGCTGATAGTCAGCGTTTTTCTGCTGCATGTGCAAGGATAAATAAGCCCACTTCTTTGCAGGTCGCTGATAACATCGTTATAAGCGTCGATATGTCGGCTTTGATAATAAACGTCACCGTCCCAATGCAGGCCTAAGGCTTCCAGGGTTTTTAAGATCGCATCGGCGGAGCCTTTTATATTTCTGGGTGTGTCGAGGTCATCAATGCGCAGCAGCCACAGACCTTGTTTTGAGCGGGCTTGAAGAAAACCGGCAAGGGCCGTGTACAGGGAGCCGAGGTGTAAAGGGCCGGTGGGCGAGGGCGCAAACCGGCCAATGGTGGGTGGGTTGTCCAGACTTAACCCATTTGTTTTTCACGAATTTCATCGAGTGTTTTGCAGTCGATGCACAGACTGGCAGTGGGTCTGGCTTCCAAACGGCGTATGCCGATTTCAATGCCGCAAGACTCACAAAAACCATAATCCCCTGATTCAATTTCTCTAAGGGATTCATCAATTTTCTTGATTAGCCGCCGCTCACGATCACGGGTTCTTAATTCCAGACTGAATTCTGATTCCTGAGACGCTCGGTCATTAGGATCAGGAAAATTAGATGCGTCATCCTGCATGTGATGCACGGTGCGATCTACTTCGTGCATTAATTCGCCTTTCCAATTCGTCAGAATGGTCTCAAAATGCTTTAATTGAGCACTATTCATATATTCTTCGCCTTTTTTTTCTTGGTAAGGCTTAAAACTGAAAGGTGATTCACCAGTTTTAGAACTATCGGTCATCCATTAACTCCTAAGACAAGATTAAATAAAACCGCGCATTTTTAGCAGAATAGCAACCGGATAGCAAGGTTTATTGATATGATCTAACGCTTTTGTGGTGAGTGTCAAGATTATGGGCGTACGACTGGCAAAGCGAACTCAAGGGATTTCTCCCTTTTATGTGATGGAGCTATTGCGCCGCGCAAAACAATTGGAGGCGCAGGGCAGAGATATTATTCATATGGAAATCGGCGAACCTGATTTTGCTACGCCGCAGGCCATTGTCGAGGCCGGCATCAGTCATCTTAAAACCGGTGAAGTGAAATATACCCCGGCAGCAGGATTGCCTGAGTTGCGTGAAAAAATTTCCGAGTTTTATTGGCAGCGTTATTCGGTGAAGGTGGACAAGGAACGCGTTTTTGTAACGCCAGGGGCTTCTGGGGCATTTTTATTGGCATTGGGGGTCACGCTCAACCCGGAAGAAGAACTGCTTATGGCTGACCCCTGTTATCCCTGTAACAGCAACTTTGTTAAGTTGTTTGACGGTAAAGCCGGAACCATCCCGGTCGATGCAGCTAGCCGTTATCAATTGACCGTAGCGCAGATCAAACAGCACTGGACTAAAGCTACTAAAGGCGTGTTGATTGCATCGCCGTCAAATCCTACCGGCACTCTCATTGCTCCGGATCAGTTAAAACAGGCTATTCACACCGTTAACGAGTTAGGCGGCTGCTTTTATTCCGATGAGATTTATCATGGATTGGTTTATGGTGGAAATGCGACTACCGCACTGGCGTTTAGTGACAATGTGTTTGTGATCAACAGTTTTTCCAAGTATTTCGGCATGACCGGCTGGCGCGTCGGCTGGTTGATAGTGCCGGAGGCGTTTGTTGATGCCACCGAAAAACTGGCGCAGAATATATTTATCGCCACCGCAACCCATTCGCAATATGCCGCATTAGCCGCATTTGATCCGCAAACGCTGGACGAACTTGAGCATAGGCGCGCCGAATTTGAACAGCGGCGTGATTTTCTTTACGATGCATTGTTGCGTTTGGGCTTTAAAATACCCATTAAACCGGAAGGCGCATTTTATATTTATGCCAACTGTTCCCGGTTTACCGACGACAGCTATCAATTCGCCCTGGATTTGTTGGAGGCTGAAGGGCTTGCCATAACGCCGGGGAAAGATTTCGGCCTCAATGAGGCTAATCACTACATCCGTTTTGCCTATACAACATCCATCGATAGAATGGCTGTAGCCATGCAACGCTTGGAAAGATTTATTAACAAAGGATAAACATGACCGTAAGGCAACTATCAGCGACAGCGTTAAAAACCAGAATTCAAAATGAACCGCATCTGTTGTTGCTGGATGTTAGAGAACCCAATGAGTTTGAATACGCCCGCATAGAAAACAGTGTGTTAATTCCGCTTAATCAAATCCCGCAAAGACTGGGTGAGCTGGATCCGCAACAAGAAATCGTAGTGATTTGCCATCATGGCGTGCGTAGCCGGCAAGCCTGCATGTATCTGGTTAATTCAGGATTTGAGCATGTTGCAAATTTAACAGGCGGAATTGATGCCTGGTCCTGCGATTGCGATAGTTCGGTGCCGCGATATTAAGTTTTAAGACATGTCGCCACGAAGACACGAAGAACACGAAGAAAAAGCAACTTCGAGCCTTCTGTGTTTTAGCGGTTCATTTAAAACCGTCTTGTTTAAATTTCTCCAACCGCTTCTTGAAGCCCTTCCTATCAAACAGATAGTATAAAAA
>CAZAUB010000225.1:0-1229 GCA_964488195.1 uncultured Methylobacter sp.
TACGTCCATGTAGTCTGGATTCCGGCAATCCCTGCCGGAATGACGGTCTTCCCATAGACTTGTGTATAAAGATGAGCGCCGGAGCGTGGGAGCAATTAAATTAAAAGTGTGAGTGCCTACCTAACAATGGATGTTGATTTGGTGCAGGGACGCACCTTTTTTACCTTTCGCCTTTAACCCTTCACCTGCTTTTAATAAAGGTACCGACTATGCACAACCAACTGATAAAATTTTTAAATAGTACCGGGCTCACCTGGTTTGTTCCGCTGGTAAAAATAGCCGCCGGAGAAAATCCCTCACTGCAAATCCGCCAACTGTGGCTGATCATGGGCGTGCCTATCCTCGCCTTTATGGTCTTTCTGGGACTTTGGAGCTTTTCCGCCTCCAAGGTCAACACCAGCCTGGGCGCTATTCCCGGCCCGGTCGCAGTGTGGCACGAAGCCGCCGGATTACTGGACGATCATTTCGCCGAACGGGCCAAAGAAACCGAGTATTACCAACGCCAGCAAGCCCGTAATGAGCAAAAACAGGCAGAAGATCCGGCTGCTGAAATCAAAGTCCGTCCCTATAACGGCCAGGCCACCTATCTGGATAAGATTTTCACCAGTCTGTACACGGTGTTTGCAGGCTTTGTGATTGCCACGCTGATCGCCGTGCCGCTCGGTTTGTTATGTGGTATGAGTCCGGTCTTTAACACCGCCATCAACCCGCTGATTCAGATTTTTAAGCCGGTATCGCCCTTGGCCTGGCTGCCGATCGTCACGCTGGTGGTCAGCGCCGTGTATGTGACCGGCGATGACTCCTGGTTTGAAAAGTCGTTCCTGACTTCCGCGATTACCGTCACGCTGTGTTCGCTGTGGCCGACCCTGATCAATACCGCCGTTGGCGTGTCCTCGATAGACAAAGACCTGATCAATGTCGGCAAAGTGTTGCGTCTTAGCTGGAGCACCCAAATCAAGAAAATCATTTTGCCGTCCGCATTGCCGTATATTTTCACCGGCATGCGTTTGTCCCTGGGCGTAGGCTGGATGGTGTTAATCGCTGCGGAAATGCTGGCGCAAAATCCGGGGCTGGGCAAATTCGTCTGGGATGAATTCCAGAACGGCAGTTCCAACTCCTTAGGGAGAATCATGGTCGCGGTATTTACCATCGGGCTGATTGGTTTTGCGTTGGATCGCATCATGCAGTCACTACAAAACCTATTCTCGTTCGGTAGAGCGCTTTAACCA
>CAZAUB010000225.1:1329-3032 GCA_964488195.1 uncultured Methylobacter sp.
ATGTCCGTCGTAAACCTTAACACTGTGGGAGCGGCTTTAGCCGCGTTTGTCGAGACTAAAGTCTCTCCCACAATACTGACGCCTGCGCCATCGAATGACGCCCACCAGCCTTTGCTGGAATTAAAGGCTGTGTGCAAAAGCTATGGCGAAACCTCCATCCTCAACAACATCAACCTGAGCATCAAGGAAGGCGAATTCGTTGCGATTGTCGGCTTTTCCGGCAGCGGCAAAACCACGCTGATTTCAACCATTGCCGGGTTAATTCAGGCCGATAGCGGCGAGGTGCTAAAACAAGGCCTGCCGATTACCGCGCCGGGGCCGGATCGTGGTGTAGTGTTCCAGAACTATTCGCTGATGCCGTGGCTGACGGTATTTGAAAATGTGGCGCTGGCGGTCGATCAGATTTTTAAAGACTGGCCTGCCGAACAACGCCGTGCGCATACCGAAAAATACGTCAGGATGGTTAATCTGGGCGCGGCGATGGACAAAAAACCCGCCGAACTGTCCGGCGGCATGCGCCAACGGGTCAATGTCGCCCGAGCCTTGGCGGCCAATCCCGATATTTTGCTGCTCGACGAACCGCTCAGCGCGCTGGATGCGTTGACACGCGGTAATTTGCAGGATGAGATTTTGCAAATCTGGTCTGGGATGAAGAAAACCGTCATCCTGATTACCAACGATGTCGATGAAGCCATCTACATGGCGGACCGGGTTATCCCGCTTAATCCCGGCCCCGATGCGACCTTCGGCCCGGATTTTCATATCAATATCGAGCGTCCCAGGGATCGGACTGCGCTCAACCATAACCCCGAGTTTAAAAGATTACGCGCCGAAATAACCCGTTATTTAATGGACATCGGCATCGAAAAAAACCTGGGTTCGACCATTGATAAAATCGTCCTGCCCAATGTTAAACCCAATACCAGCAATGACTGGGATCGTGACCTTCCGGCCTTCGCCGCGCCTGCTCCCGGCAGACTTGCGGCATACACACCATCCCTGGCGATAAAACCCGCGCAGGATGATTTAGTCCGCCCGCGTTACCTGGAGTTTTCGAGGCTGTCCAAAATCTACCCGACGCCCGACGGCAACAGCTCGGTTAAAGTCGTGGACGGTTTCGACCTGAAAATGAAAAAAGGCGAATTCATCTCGATCATCGGCCATTCCGGCTGCGGCAAATCCACCGTGTTATCGATGACCGCCGGTTTAAACAGCGTATCCGAAGGCGTTATTATCCTGGACAACAAGGAGATTGACAGCGCAGGTCCCGATCGCGGCGTGGTGTTCCAGGCGCCCAGCCTGTTTCCCTGGCTGAGCGCGTTTGAAAACGTCATGTTGGGCGTCGATAAGGTCTATCCCCATGCTTCCAAATCAGAGCGCGATGACATCGTCGGCTATTACCTGACCCGCGTCGGTTTGGGCGACTCGCTACGCAAAAAAGCCGGTGACATGTCCAACGGCATGCGCCAGCGCGTCGGCATAGCCCGCGCCTTTGCCTTATCGCCAAAACTGCTGTTACTGGATGAACCGTTCGGCATGCTGGATTCTCTGACCCGCTGGGAATTGCAGGAAGTGTTGATGGAAGTCTGGGAAAGAACCCACGTCACCGCGATCGTGGTCACCCATGATGTCGATGAGGCCATCCTGCTGGCAGACCGGGTGGTGATGATGACCAACGGCCCGCACGCCAAAATCGGCAAAAT
>CAZAUB010000225.1:3132-4771 GCA_964488195.1 uncultured Methylobacter sp.
TGGCAGACCGGGTGGTGATGATGACCAACGGCCCGCACGCCAAAATCGGCAAAATAGAAGACATCGATTTGCCCAGGCCGCGCAGTCGCAAAGCCCTGCTGGAACATCCCGATTACTACAAATACCGGGAAAGCATCTTGAGCTTTCTTAGCGAATGCGACCATACGCATTAGCGATAAATATAATGGAACGCGGATGACGCAGATGATTATGATTAGCGCAGAGTGTTCAAAATATCTTATCCAATCATATTTATCTGCGTCATCAGCGTTCTATTTTTGGCTACTAAGTAGCAACCAATTTTAACTATAATCAGGAGGCTTTATGCCGCAGAAAAAAACCAAACTTCCAGCATTACTGCTGGTGCTCTCTGTCATCAGCGGCTCGGCCATGGCCGACATAACCCAGCAAGTTGAAGACGCGCTTAATTTCTATCATTACGGTAAAAACGGCGCGGTCAAGTTCGACCTGAATACGCGCTGGGAAAATGTTGACCAAGACCGGGGCGCACCAAAAACCGCCAATGCCGTTACCTCGCGGTTACGGGCGGGTTTGCTGTCACCGGTATTTCGTGGCATTCAAGGTTATGCCGAATACGAAGGTAATCTTGCGATGGTCGATGATTACAATAGTACGCGCAATAACAATACCCGTTACTCAACGGTTGCCGACCCTGAGAAAAGCGAACTCAACCAACTGTGGATCAGCTATGCCGGTATTCCCGATACCGTTATTAAAGGCGGACGGCAACGCATTAAGTTAGATGACGACCGCTTTATCGGCAACGTCGGTTGGCGGCAAATGGAAACGACCTTTGATTCGGTGCTGATCACCCACACCAATCAACAGCTGTTCGGTTTGGTTGTTAACGCAGGCTATATCGGCAATGTACAAACCTTTACCGCCACCACCGAAAACATCAACGCCCCGATTTTAAACATCAATTATAAAGTCGGCGATTACGGCAATCTGGTCGGTTACGGCTACTGGCTGGATTATACCGAAGGTAACGAAGCGGTCACCCGGGAAAAATCCAGCCAAACTTATGGTTTGCGGATGAGCAATTTTCAAAAACCGGGGGACTCGCTGAAAATCAGTGATAACTACGGCCTGGTTTATATCGCCGAATGGGGGCATCAGGAAGATTACGGGCATGGCCGGGTCAACTATGCAGCAGACCGCCTCAATCTGATGGGCGGCTTTACCGCCTATAACTTTACTTTCCAAGGGGCGATGGAACAGCTTGACGGTAAAGGCACCAATAAAACCTTTGATACGCCGCTGGGTACCAACCATGCGTTCCAGGGCTGGGCAGACTTATTCCTGGTTACGCCTAAAGACGGTATTCGCGATGTGTTCGGCACAGTGATGACTACGCTGGATCGTGGCAGTGTCGTATTAACCGGGGTCTACCATGATTTTACCGATGACACCGGACAACTTCATTACGGCAAGGAATGGGATTTTCAGGCGACCAAAAAATTCGGCAAGCATTATTCGGTGTTAGCCAAATACGCTTATTACGATGCGGATACCTTTGGAGGAACAACCGATACCCAGAAAATCTGGTTGCAGGGGAATATAAGCTTCTAAAGTTTGTCATCTTAGTTGCACCATAATAATGCATTGAGCATTATTA
>CAZAUB010000226.1:0-4753 GCA_964488195.1 uncultured Methylobacter sp.
GATCGATTTTTCCTTCAGGATAAGTGTATGGACGATGATTACTGGTGGTCATGATCTGAAAGAAGAACGGCTTGTTGTTTTGATAATCCTTGTCGGCTTCTTTTACGGTACGGTTAAAAATAATATCATCCGAGACACCCCACGCATTGGTGAAGGTTATTTCCTCTTGGGTAAAATCGGTTTGATCAACGATGCGGTAACCGTTGCCGGAATAAAACGCGTTCATGTTGTCAAAATAACCCCGACCACCGTATAAAAACGCGGTATCGTAACCCTTTTGCTGCAAGACCCTGCCAAAGCTGAATAAATTGCCATTGTCTGGCCGTTTGACGATGGCTTGACCGGGTGTGGGCGGTATGGATAAGGTTAAGGATTCAAGGCCTCTGATGGTTCGGGTACCGGTCGCGTAGAAATTAGTAAACAATAAACCCTCCTTAAACCATTCATCCATATACGGCGTGATGTGCTCCTTGCTGCCGAAGGTTGCTAAATACTCGGCGCTTAAACTCTCGACGGTAATTAAAATAATATTCAGGCGTTTTTCTTCGCCTGCCGGTTTGATCATACGTTTGATGTTATATAAGTTCTCGGATGCACCCTCGGCACCCAGTTGTTTCTTGATGACACTGGATAGCTGCCGGTCATCGCCTACTTTGTAAAAATGCCGGTAATCCAGTTCATTATTTCTAAACGCCGAAAAGAACTGATAAGGGCCGTTGGCAGCCAGTTCATTAAGATAGGTATTAGCTGAAAACTGATACCATGTTGATCCTACGGAGGCGTAGCTTATTACCGGCAACAGCAGTAAAGCTCCGGTAATTTTTAATCGAGACAAAAACGATTCATTGGCATTAAATGTATGTGTCAGCATGTTTCTCACCAGCAAGAAACAAATCACTGTAATGACTAAAATACCCGACAGTAACCAGCCCAGAGGATAGGATTCAATGATATTGCTGACAACTTCATGGGTATAAATCAGGTAATCAACGGCAATAAAATTAAATCTGACCCCGAACTCATCCCAGAATGTCCATTCCGATAACTCGATAAAAAACAGGATGTATAAACATATAATAAATACGCTAATGCCAATTATTTTATGAATTTTGCTTTGGTAAATACGATTGGGCAAAACCAGTAAATACAGAACGAAGGGGATTAACAAGTAACTGAAGAAAGCCAGATCGTGAACCATCCCTATCAGAAAAGCCAGCGCTATCTGGTAAATGGGCGAATCGATGTCGGCCAGTTGCTTGATCAGCAAGGCTACTCTGAGCAATGCAAAAGTACCTAAATTAATCAATAAAAACAGCAACACAATAGTGAACCGTGATCTTGAAAACAATGCGTTTACACTCATTTGAGTTGTTTCCTGGAAAATAAAATAAACAAAAAAATTCTTAGCTATTGGGCAATATCAGAAAGATAGGTGAACACCAAAAGCAGGCGCTTTAGGCGATGCAGGAGTAGCGAAGCAATGTGTCGAGGACACGAAAGCTTTTCTTCGTGGTTTTATGCCTTAAGTTGATGCGAATGGATGGACAAAAAGCCTGCCCACCCTCGTCATAGTATTATATTCTAACACCAACGTTGCTTAATTGCTCAGGACTAAAATCATCCACGCTAATGACTGCAAATCGGTTTTTTTCAGCGTTCAATATCAGCTCGGCTTCTTTCTTACTAATAACTGCCTTGCTTATCGCCGTATCGAGTACATCTAAAATAGCGCCTTTCGCCAGCTGTTTCTGCTTTTGCGCGGCATGGATTTTGGCTTCCACCGGAGTTGAGGCAAGCACGGCCTGGAAGGCAACTTCAATTCTGCCGGTGACGTCATCGGGCTTATGGTTGATGTAAATACCGTGAGTTAAGCGGTCGCGAGCCGGGGAATTCTTCAGCAGCAGCGCCGCAGTCTGGTGCACCAAATGATCGGCGGGCGGCGAATAAGGCTTGCCTCCGGGGAACAGTACGGCTCTTAACAGATAAGCCAAGGTACGCGTCGGCAAAGTATGGAAAATAGCCAGCAGGGATTGCTGGGCGCGATGCAAGGTTTGCTGACAGGCCCAATGCAACAACGGCAAGTCGTCTTGCGGACTGCCCTGATCCTGATAGTTTTTAAGCACACAGGAACACAAATAAAGATTGCTCAAGACATCGGCAAAGCGCCCGGAGATTCTCTCCTTGCGTTTAAGCGAGCCGCCCAATGTCAGCAGCGCAAAATCAGCGACCAGCGCAAAGCCGACGCTGAGTCTGGCAATCTGCCGGAAATAACCTTGGGTATCTTGATCGCCCGGCACCTCGATAAAACGGGCGTTGCTTAATCCCAGCCAAAAACCGGCCGCCAGATTATGCAGCACGGAACCGATATGTTCAAACAGGACTTCATCGAACTGTTGCAACGCCAATTCGGGATTGTCCTGACCTAAAGCTTCCATTTCTCTCTGGATGTAGGGATGGCAACGCACCGCGCCCTGGCCGAAAATCATCATGGTGCGGGTCAGGATATTGGCGCCTTCGACGGTAATGCTGACCGGAATCACCTGGTACATCCGCCCGAGATAGTTTTTAGGGCCCAGGCAAATACCGGAACCGCCCTGTATATCCATGCCGTCGTTAACGACACGGCGCATTCTTTCGGTGAGTTCGTATTTGATAATGGCGGAAATAACCGACGGCTTTTGCCCGTCATCCAACGCGGCGGCTGTCACTTTACGTGCGGCATCAATAATATAGGTTTGGCCGGCTATGCGTGAAAGCGGCTCTTCAATGCCTTCAAATTCGCCGATCGGCAGATTGAACTGCTTGCGAATACGGGCATAAGCGCCGGAATTGCGGCTGACCATTTTCGACGCGCCGGTACTAAGCGCAGGCAAGGACACCGCCCTGCCGGTAGCGAGGCATTGCATCAGCATCTTCCAGCCATTGCCGACCTGCTCGACACCGCCGATGATCCAGTCCATCGGAATAAACACGTCTTTGCCCCAGTTCGGGCCGTTCTGAAACGCGGAATCCAGCGGGAAGTGACGATTGCCGATCGAAACACCGGCGGTATTGGTGGGAATCAGCGCAACGGTAATACCGATGTTTTCCTGGTCACCGATCAGGTGTTCAGGGTCGTAAAGCTTGAATGCCAAACCCAACACCGTAGCAACGGGACCTAAGGTGATATAGCGCTTGTCCCAGTTGAGGCGTATGCCCAGCACCTTATCCTTGCCTTCAAATTTGCCGTAACAGACAACGCCGGTATCGGGCATGGCCCCGGCGTCGCTGCCTGCATGAGGGCCGGTTAACGCAAATGCGGGGATTTCCTCGCCGGTTGCCAGACGCGGCAGATAATGATTTTTCTGCTGCTCGGTACCGTAAGCCAGCAGTAATTTGGCGGGGCCGAGGGAATTGGGCACCATGACCGTGACCGCTGCGGTGCTGCTGCGGCTGGAGATTTTCATCACCACTTCGGAATGCGCGTACTCGCCAAACTCCAGGCCGCCGTAACGCTTGGGGATAATCATGCCGCAGAATTTATGCCGCTTGATATAGTCCCAGACTTCGACCGGCAGATCAAAGCGGTTGCGGGTAATGTCCCAATCATCCAGCATACTGCACAAGGTATCTACCGGGCCGTCGATGTAGGCCTGTTCTTCGGCGCTCAGTTTCGCGGCAGGCAAATCCAACAATACTTTCCAATCGGGATTGCCGGAAAACAGCTCGGCATCCCACCAGGTATTGCCCGCTTCCAGCGCTTCGCGTTCGGTTTGCGACATTTGCGGCAGCATCTGTTTCATGATCTTAAAAACTACGCTGCTGAATGCTCTTTTGCGGATAGCCGGAAAATTGAGCGGGATAAAAATGGCATCAAAAACAATCCAGAGCAGGAGCACGAAATTGCTGCCGCCCTGCGCTATAGAATAAAGCCCTAACCATCCGAACAAAACCAGTGTAGTCCAGCGTAGAGATGCCCGGCCATAAGCCAGAACACCGACGATAATGAGTAATGAGATTAACCAGATCATGGGATGTTCCTTGAGTTAATGTAACTACTCAACAATTAATAGAACACGGATGACGCTGATCAAGACGGATTTAAACGGATTTTAAGGGATCAACTCATTCATTGATTTTATCTGTGTTTATCAGCTTAATCCGCGTCATCCGCGTTCTATTATAAATGCTGAGTAAGTTATGCGTTAATTACGTAACGGCTTACCTGTGTTAAATAAATGCTCCAGCCTCGCCAGAGTGCCCGGTTGTTGAACTAAATGCAAAAATGCGTTCAGTTCCAGATTTAACAAATCGTCTTCGATCAACGGCTCGGTGATGTCGCACAGGCCGCCGCTGAGCACGTCTGCCAGTTGCTGCGAAACTACCACGTCATAATCCGTTATCTTGCCAACCAATTTTAAGTTATTGATCGCAATATCCATTGCAGCTCTGGCACTGGCACCGGGCAACTGATAACTGGCGGGTTTAGGCGGCATATAATCCTGTGCCAGCAGCAACGCTTTGGCTTTGGCATCAGCCAATAAGCGGTCTTTATTCATGGTAATGCCGTCGGTGGTGGACAAAAACAGCATCTCCTTAGCTTCCGCCGCCGATTTGGACACCTTGGCCATGCCGATGGTTTCAAAAGCCTGGGCAATGGCCGGCATCGGGCCGCCGGGGCGTCTTGCAAATTCCAGCCAGCGGCGCAAATATTCCTTGCAACCGCCCCAGCCTGGAACCAAACCCACACCCACTTCGACCAGACCGACATACA
>CAZAUB010000227.1:0-3095 GCA_964488195.1 uncultured Methylobacter sp.
GACGTGGTGATTGTCGTTGTTGCTGCGGATGACGGCGTGATGCCGCAAACCAAAGAAGCCGTCGAACACGCCAGAGCGGCCAATGTGCCGATTATTGTGGCGATGAACAAGATCGATAAGCCCGATGCCAATCCTGAAAAAGTGATGCAGGAGCTGTCTACCATCAACGTGCTGGCCGAAGAGTGGGGCGGCGATGTGCAGTTCCTGAAGATTTCGGCAAAAACCGGCGAAGGCATTGATGAATTAATCGAAGCTTTGATTGTACAGACTGAAATCCTGGAATTGAAAGCGCCTGTTGAAGGTGCAGCATCGGGCATCGTTATTGAATCAAGACTCGATAAAGGTCGCGGTGTCGTGGCGACGGTGCTGATTCAAAAAGGCACTCTGGAAAGCGGCCAAATGGTGCTGTGCGGCCATGAATACGGTCGTGTTCGAGCCATGTTTAACGAGAACGGCGTAGCCATCAAAGAAGCCGGGCCTTGTGCGCCGGTTGAAATTTTAGGGCTTTCGGGCACACCGAATGCCGGTGATGAATTTCTGGTGGTGCAAAACGAGCGTATTGCCAAAGATTTGGCCAAGCATCGTGAAGACCGCAAAAAATTGTCCCGACATGCCGTACAGCACGCCTCTAAACTGGATGAAGTATTCTCCAGAATGACTACCGGTGAAATTGCCAGCGTCAATCTGGTACTTAAAACGGATGTTCAGGGCAGTCTGGAAGCGTTGCGCAGTTCCTTAATCGCATTATCGAATGACGAAGTCGAAGTCAAAGTCGTTTTTGGCGGCGTGGGCGGCATTAATGAAGGCGATGCGAATTTGGCATTGGCTTCCGGTGCGATTCTGATGGGCTTTAATGTTCGAGCCGACGCGACTGCACGAAGACTGATTGAAGAAAAAGGCATCGACCTGCATTATTACAGCATCATTTATGAAGCGATTGATGAGGTTAAAAAAGCCATCAGCGGCATGTTGGCGCCAGAAATCAAAGAACAGATCGTCGGCCTTGCTGAGGTACGCGATGTCTTTAAATCGCCGAAATTCGGAGCGATTGCCGGTTGTATGGTTATTGACGGCTTTGTTAAGAGAAGCTTGCCGATACGTGTTCTTCGTAATAACGTGGTGATTTATGAAGGACAGTTGGAATCTTTGCGTCGCTTCAAAGACGATGCGGCCGAAGTCAAAATGGGCATGGAGTGCGGTATCGGGGTAAAAAATTACAACGATGTACAGCCCGGCGATCAGATCGAAGTATTTGAACGCATCGAAGTGAAACGGGAACTGTAAAGTTTATGGCAAGAGAATTTGGTCGTAATGCCCGCGTTTCATCGCAGATGCAAAAAGAGCTTTCTTTGGTGCTGCAACGCGACATTGATGATTCCAGGCTGGGCTTTATTACTATCAATGAAGTGGTAGTCACTAAAGACCTTGCCGTTGCCAAAGTGTACGTCACGGTATTGAATGTTGATGAACAGGGCAAAAAAGCCAATGTTAAATTACTGAACGAGATGTCGCCTGTCATTCGGCATCAATTAGCCAAAAGGATGCGTTTGCGGCACATCTCTGATTTGCGTTTTTATTACGATGATTCGTTTGATACCGGCATGCGGGTTTCAGAACTCTTAAGTGATTTGAACAAGCGTGATTTGGATAAGCGAGGCGAAGGCTAGTCCACATGAGTAAACGCAAGTCCGGGTGCAATATTCACGGCATATTGCTGTTAGATAAGCGCCTGGGCGTATCTTCAAACAAAGCCTTGCAGGAAGTCAGGCGCTTGTTTAATGCCAATAAAGCAGGGCACACTGGCAGTCTTGACCCGCTGGCCACCGGTTTGTTGCCGCTTTGTTTTGGTGAGGCGACCAAAGTGTCGGCATTGATGCTCGATGACAATAAACGTTATCAGGTTGTGGTTCAACTTGGGGTTATGACCGATACCGGCGACCTTGAAGGCACTGTCATAGTGACCAAGCCTGTGCCTAAGCTATCCGTTGACGACATCCTGGCCTGTCTGGAAAAATTTACCGGCGAAATCGATCAAATTCCCCCGATGTATTCGGCTTTAAAACTTAACGGTAAAAAGCTTTATGAACTGGCACGGGAAGGCATTATCGTCGATCGCAAAGCCCGGCATATCACCATATTTGAATTGAAGCTGTTGACTAGCTCTCAAGTCTTAGCTCGGGAACCAGATCAGTTTACGCTGGACGTATTTTGTTCAAAAGGCACTTATATCCGCTCATTGGCAGAAGACATCGGACACGCGCTGGACTGCGTTGCAACGGTAAAGGAATTGCGCCGGTTGGAAGCCGGTCAATTCAACATTGAAAATGCCAAAACCATCGAACAGTTGACGGCAATGGATCAGCACAGCCTGTTTCAATGCTTGATTAATGTCGATAAACCGCTGGAAGCTTTGCCCGCCGTGCAGTTGTCAGATGAACAGGCTACATGCATAAAGTATGGTCAGTCACTCGATCTTTTGCCCCCATTCGACAAGCTCAGGACAGGCTTAGACGAGGCTCTCTTGAACGTAGCCGAAGGACTCAAGGCGAACGGAACGAGCGCAAGCCTGGAAAGCGGACAAAGTACGGTGCGTATGTATAACGATGCGGTATTTTTAGGCTTGGGAGAAATGCTTTTGAATGGTAAACTAGCGCCGAAAAAGTTGTTCAATTTGTAGGGGCGAATTCATTCGCCCATTGCCGGACAGGGCGAATAAATTCGCCCCTACAGCAGAAAGAATACACCTGTTTCTACACCCTATCGTGGAAACAGTGTACTTAAGGAGCCGCCAATCATGGCGGCTTTATTTTTAATTTTTAATCTAAATAGGGATTACAAATGCCATTTACAGCAGAACAAAAAAAAGCGGTCGTTGAAGCTTATCGTCAGTCAGAAACCGATACCGGTTCACCTGAAGTACAAGTTGCTTTACTGACAGCGCACATCACTCATTTGACACCGCACTTTGCAGAACACAAAAAAGACAATCATTCGCGTCGCGGATTGTTGCGCATGGTTAATCAGCGTCGCAAATTGCTGGATTATCTAAAGAATAAAGATGTAAACCGTTACCGTACCTTGATTGAACGTCTCGG
>CAZAUB010000227.1:3195-4742 GCA_964488195.1 uncultured Methylobacter sp.
CCGCTTTTCAACCAACCTCGCAAAGGAACCTTATAGTGAATCCTATCAGGAAAGAATTTCAGTACGGCGATCGACTCGTTAAATTAGAAACTGGTGAAATAGCACGTCAAGCAGACGGCGCTGTGATGATCGATGTAGATGGTACGACACTGTTAGTTACCGTTGTCGGTAAAAAACAGGCAAGCGGCGGCGACTTTTTTCCGTTGACGGTTAACTATCAAGAAAAAACCTACGCAGCCGGTAAAATTCCCGGTGGCTTTTTTAAGAGAGAAGGACGTCCCAGTGAAAAAGAGACTTTAACATCACGTCTGATTGACCGGCCTATTCGTCCTCTTTTTCCCGAGGGCTATACCAACGAAGTTCAGATCATTGCAACCGTCGTATCATTAAATCCTGAAGTCGATCCCGAAATTCCTGCTTTATTGGGTGCCTCTGCTGCGTTGGCAGTTTCAGGTTTGCCTTTTAACGGCCCGGTGGGCGCTGCCAGTGTGGGTTATAAAGATGGCGAATACTTATTAAACCCGACCGCTGCCGCATTAAAAGAATCAAAGCTGCAATTGGTGGTTGCAGGAACTGCACATGCCGTATTAATGGTTGAGTCTGAAGCCGACAATCTGTCGGAAGAAGTGATGCTGGGTGCGGTTTTATTCGGTCACCAGCAAATGCAGGTTGCCATTAATGCCATTAACGAATTTGCAGCGGCTGCAGGTGCAGGCGTCGTTGAGTGGGTAGCCCCTGAAGTTGATGCCGAACTTAAAAAACAGGTGACCGCAGAAGTTGAAGCAGGCATTAAAGCCGCTTATCAAGTCGCAGAAAAACTGGTCAGACAAGAGCATCTGAAAGAGATTAGAAATGCCGTGGTTGAAAAGCTGGTGGCAAATGGCGAGTATGCAGAAAGCGACATACGCGGCATTATCGAACATCTGGAATACAGCATCGTTCGTAACGCAATTCTTAACGAAGGCAAACGTATTGACGGACGCGCTTTAGATAAAATCAGGCCGATTACCGTCAGAACCGGCGTATTGCCTAGAACTCATGGCTCGGCATTATTTACCCGTGGCGAAACGCAAGCCTTAGTGGTTGCAACACTGGGCACACAACGCGATGCGCAAATTATCGACGCGTTAGCCGGTGAGTACAAAGAACCATTCATGCTGCATTACAACTTCCCTCCGTACAGCGTTGGCGAAACCGGTTTTGTCGGCTCACCCAAACGTCGTGAGATCGGTCATGGCCGCTTGGCGAAACGTGGCGTTGCCGCCGTGTTACCGAACATGGAAGAGTTCCCGTACACCATTCGCGTAGTTTCTGAAGTGACAGAATCCAACGGCTCAAGCTCTATGGCTTCGGTTTGCGGCAGCAGCTTGGCGTTAATGGATGCCGGTGTGCCGATTAAATCACCGGTTGCCGGAATTGCGATGGGCCTGATTAAAGAAGGCGACAGCTTTGCGGTATTGTCAGACATCATGGGTGATGAAGATCATCTGGGCGATATGGCCTTTAAAGTCGCGGTTTCTGTAGAGGCATTACCGCACTGCAAATGG
>CAZAUB010000228.1:0-4726 GCA_964488195.1 uncultured Methylobacter sp.
GACATCGTAAAGCGCTTTGAGTTTGGCTTCGACCGAGGCAGGCCACTTGCGGGTAACAAAGACTTTGGGTTTGCTCATGGGTCATCTCTCCATATCCATAGGATGTGCTGAGGAACGAAGCGCATCAATCGCGAACGATGGACTTCCTGCGTCAGTCCATCCTATAGAACTAGCTTTGTATAGAACACGAATGACATTGATTAAACGGATTTAATTTCCTTTATAAAAATTTTATCCGTGTTTATCAGCCAAATCCGCGTCGCCTAGAGGCGCCTACTTTTGGCATCCGTGTTCTATTTTTTATTATTGTGTTGCAGTTGAACGATAGTATTCAATCGCTGCTGCAACGCCGACACCCGGCTTGAAATCGAAGCCGTTGTCCAGCATCGCCATTTCAACACCAGCAATAGCGCCCAGCATCGAAACGTCGTTCATGTCGCCGACGTGACCGATACGGAAAGCTTTACCGGTAAGTTCGGATAAACCTGCACCTAAAGAAATGTCGTATTTGCTAAAAGCGGTGCTGATCACATCTCTGGCATCTTTGTCTTCGGGGACGATTATCGCAGTCACTGTGTCCGACTCGAAACCGGGTTGGGCGCATATTGTTAATCCCCACGCGGCAACGGCTTTACGAACGCCTTCAGCCAAACGGTGATGACGAGCGTAAACATTTTCCAGGCCTTCTTCCAGCAACATATCTAACGATTTGCGTAAGCCGTATAAAATAGGCAACGCCGGTGTGTAAGGTGTGTAGCCATCTTTATTGGTGTTCATCTGGTCTTTTAAGTCCAGGAAACAACGCGGGTAGGTTGATGTTTCAGTGGCTTTTAACGCTTTTTGGCTGAATGCCAGAAACGCGCCGCCGGCAGGCATCATAAAACCTTTTTGTGAGCCGCTGATGGCACCGTCAACGCCCCATTCGTCCATGCGGAAGTCGAGACTTGCAATGGAGCTGACGCCGTCAACGAATAATAGCGCCGGGTGGTTTGCCGCGTTCATGGCTTTGCGAACGCCGCCAATGTCGCTGGTAACGCCGGTCGCGGTTTCGTTATGCGTCGCCAAAATGGCCTTGATTTCGTGGTTGGTGTCTTCTTTTAAACGGGCTTCTATTTTATCCAATGGAATGCCTTTGCCCCAGACTTCCTGATGAATTTCAACATCGAAGCCCAAGCGTTTTGCCATTTCAGCCCATAAATGGCTGAACTGGCCGAAGCGGTAGATTAAAACCTTGTCGCCCGGATTTAAGGTGTTGGTCAGCGCGACTTCCCAGCCTGCGGTGCCGGTCGCCGGAAAAATAAACGCTTGTCCGGCTTCTGTTTTAAAGATTTTTTTCAGATCTTGTAAAAGAGGTGTCAGCAGTTTAGGAAACACGGGAGAGCGATGGTCTTCCATGTTGACATGCATAGCATTCAGAATTTCATTTGGCACATTGGTAGGGCCTGGAATATATAGGTGGTTACGACCAGCCATTGCATTGCCTCTTTGTAGTAGTTGAGTGATTAACACAGCTTGAACATTGAAAAAGCCAAAGTCCAAAAACCGGGAATAATGACATAGCCGCTAAAAATCGGCAAGATTAGATTAGGACTAGCACTGAAAAACACACGGTAAAAATTGACTTTGAGGCCTCTGGAAGTAAAATATGCGGTTGATTTAAGTTCGACTTAAGCCTCGTAGTTGGGGTTTACCCTGCATGATTTACAATAATGAAATTAGGAAAGTATCAATGAGCCACACCTTATATGCAGCGTCAGTTCAACGAGTTCAACGCTGTGAATTAGCCGTTCCGGGCTCTAGCCCTGAAATGTTTGAAAAAGCGATGAGAAGTGGTGCTGATTTTATTTTTCTGGATCTTGAAGATGCCGTAGCGCCTGATGACAAGTTACAAGCCAGAAAGAACATTATTGAAGCGATTAATGACCTGGACTGGAAGGGGCACGGAGTAACCATTTCGGTGCGCATCAATGGCCTGGACACGCAGTACATGGTGCGTGACGTGGTGGATCTGGTCGAGCAGTGCGGCGCAAAGCTGGACACGGTTTTGATTCCTAAAGTAGGTGTTTATGCCGATGTTTATATGGTTGAAGCGATGCTTAACCAGCTGGAAATGCAGCAAGGTCTGAAAAACAAAATCGGTATCGAAGCATTGATTGAAACGGCATTGGGCATGGCTAACGTTGAAGATATTGCCCGCAATGGCGCATCAGGCCGTCTTGAAGCCTTGCATTTTGGTGTGGCCGATTACGCCGCAAGCAACCGGGCCAGAACTACGAACATCGGCGGTTTAAACCCTGATTATCCCGGCGACCAATGGCACGCTGCGATCAGCCGGATGACGGTTGCCTGCCGGGCTTATGGCTTGCGCCCTATTGACGGGCCTTTTGGCGATAT
The DNA here is from genome assembly GCA_964488195.1 of uncultured Methylobacter sp. Taxonomy (GTDB): domain Bacteria; phylum Pseudomonadota; class Gammaproteobacteria; order Methylococcales; family Methylomonadaceae; genus Methylobacter_A. The sequence continues at coordinate 2,395 of CAZAUB010000228.1, forward strand.
TAAAGATCCCGAAGGTTACAAAATGGCCGGAAAACGGGCGGCGGCTTTAGGTTGCGAGGGTAAATGGGCGATACATCCATCACAAGTGGAATTAGCCAATGAAATATTTACTCCGCCAGCGGCTGAAGTTGATAAGGCAAAACGCATACTGGTCGCTTTGAAGGAAGCGGCAGCGCAAGGCAAAGGCGCAGCAGCATTGGATGGCCGTTTAATCGATGCCGCATCGGAAAAAATGGCCAATAACGTGGTCAGGGCTGCCGAAGCTATCGCAGCAAAAAAACAATAGTCTTGTAAAAAAATGTCGGGTTACGCAACACATAATAGGAGATGCTGTGGATATTCATGAATATCAGGCGAAAGAAATTTTAAGCGGATATGGCGTTAAAATCGCTGAAGGCGGCATGGCCTACAGTCCGGAAGGGGCCGTGCAGCGTGCCAGAGATATTGGCGGACACCTTTGGGCGGTCAAAGCACAGATTCATTCCGGCGCGCGCGGTAAAGCGGGCGGCATTAAAATCTGCAAAACCCACGATGAAGTTGAAGCGGCAGCAGAAGCATTGCTGGGTAAAAAACTGGTAACCCATCAAACCGGCCCGGCAGGTAAGGTGTGCGGCAGATTGTATGTCGAAGCCGGGACTGACATCGCCAAGGAATTGTATTTTTGTTTTCTGGTTGACCGCAGTTCAGAGCGTATTGTGATGGTCGGCTCCGCTCAAGGCGGCATGGAAATCGAAGAGCTGGCCGAGAATAACCCCGAAGCGATTACCAAAATCTACATCGAACCCGCCGTGGGGCTACAAGATTATCAGGCGCGTGAAATGGCCTTTGCTTTGGGTCTGGATCCTGAGTTGTTGAGTCATGCGGTTAAAACCATCAGAGGTTGTTATCGTGCCCTGCGTGAACTTGATGCCAGCATGCTGGAAATCAACCCGCTGGTGGTTACGCGTAGCGGTGAATTAGTCGCGCTGGATGCCAAAATGGGCTTTGATGACAACGCCTTGTTCCGCCAACAAAAAATCTCCGAACTGCGCGATAAAACTCAGGAAGATCCCAGAGAAATGGCGGCTGCCGATCGTGGTTTAAGCTATGTCGGCCTGGATGGCGACATCGGCTGCATGATTAACGGCGCCGGTTTGGCGATGGCGACCATGGACATGATTAAACTGGCCGGCGGCGAGCCTGCAAACTTCCTTGACGTAGGCGGCGGTGCGTCGGCTGAACGTACCGAAAAAGCCTTTCGTTTGGTGTTGGCCGACAAGGGCGTAAAAGCCATGTTGGTTAACATTTTTGCCGGCATCAATCGTTGCGACTGGATAGCCGAGGGCGTTGTTGAAGCGGTCAAGAAAATCGATATGAAAATACCGTTGATTGTCAGACTGTCAGGCACTAACGTTGAAGAAGGCCGCAGGATTATCGCAGAAAGCGGCTTGCCGATTATTACCGCAGAAACCTTAGCCGAAGCGGCTGAAAAAGCGGTGCAGGCGCGCAATGAAGCGGTTGCAAAAGAAGCGGCTCAGGAGGCGTAAACAATGGCTATTTTAATTGACGAAACAACACGCATTATTGTCCAGGGCTTTACCGGAAAAATCGGCAGTTTTCACGCCCAGGACATGATTAACTACGGCTCTAACGTGGTCGGCGGCATCACTCCCGGCAAAGGCGGCCAAACTCACTTAGGCTTGCCGGTTTTTAATACCGTAAAGGAAGCCGTGCATCAGGTTGGAGCAGAAGCCAGCATTATCTTTGTCCCCCCTGCCTTTGCCGCCGATTCCATCATGGAAGCAGCCGATGCAGGCATTAAATATTGTGTGGCGATTACCGACGGCATTCCGACCCAGGACATGATGACGGTTAAAAACTTTCTGCGTCGTTTTCCCGTTGAACAAAGAATGATCCTGACCGGCCCCAATTGCGCGGGCACTATCAGTCCGGGATGCGCCATGCTGGGCATTATGCCGGGACATATTTACATGAAAGGCAATGTCGGCATCGTCGGTCGTTCAGGAACATTAGGCTATGAAGCGGCTGATCAAATGAAACGCTTGGGGATCGGCATTTCAACCTCGGTCGGTATCGGTGGCGACCCGATCAACGGCAGTTCGCACCGCGATATTCTGGAAAAATTCGAAGCGGATCCGGAAACTAAGGTGGTTCTTATGATCGGCGAAATCGGCGGCCCGCAAGAAGTTGAAGCCGGAATTTTTGCCAAGGAACGCATGAGTAAGCCGGTAGTCGCCTATATCGCCGGGTTAACGGCACCGGAAGGTCGGCGCATGGGACATGCCGGTGCGATTATTTCATCCGCCGGTGAAAGCGCCGCAGAAAAAGTAGC
>CAZAUB010000229.1:0-4710 GCA_964488195.1 uncultured Methylobacter sp.
TAACGCCATATCTATCAAAACGTCAACATTACAATCAACTTGACCACTGTTCTTTGACGCGTTTTTTATTTAACTCCCTCTACACCCCTTTTCACAAAGCTGTAAGACGTTTGTTAACAGCTACCTTTTATTGAGACTCTAACTAATATGCCATTTACCACCCTCGGTTTATCTGATCCACTGCTGCGCGCCATTGCTGATGCGGGCTATACCACACCCTCCCCCATTCAGTCACAAGCTATTCCAGCCGTTTTAGGCGGACATGATGTTCTGGCTGCCGCACAGACTGGAACAGGTAAAACAGCAGGATTCACCCTGCCCATCCTGCACCGCTTATCACAAAAAGCTTACGGCAATAACCGGCCAGTCAGGGTATTGATACTAACCCCAACCAGAGAACTTGCGGCGCAAATAGGTGAATCGGTAAGTAAGTATGGGGCGCACCTGCATCCCCGCTTAAAGTCCGAAGTCGTTTTTGGCGGAGTAAAAATCAACCCACAGATGATGCGCTTAAGAGGCGGCGTAGATATTTTGGTGGCTACACCAGGCCGACTTTTGGATCTGGTCAATCAGAATGCAGTAAAACTCGATCAAGTAGAAACTCTGATACTTGACGAAGCCGACCGCATGCTGGACATGGGCTTTATCCGGGACATCCGCAAAATTATCGCCTTTCTCCCGAAAAAGCGCCAAAACCTGCTATTTTCGGCCACCTTTTCAGAAGATATTCGTAAGCTCACCACGGGACTTCTGGTTAATCCGATAAAAATCGAAGTCGCTCCGCGCAACACTGCCGCTGAACTGGTTGAACAAGTCGCTTATCTCGTTAATAAAGCCAACAAAACCGAACTGCTCTGCCACTTGATAAAAGAACATGATTGGCAGCAGGTTTTGGTGTTCACTACCACTAAACACGGCGCTAATCGACTCACTGAAAAACTCAACAAAGCTGATATTAAAGCTGCCGCCATACACGGCAACAAAAGCCAGGGCGCCAGAACCAGTGCATTGGCGGGTTTTAAAGCCGGTGAAATCCGAGTGTTGGTAGCGACCGATGTGGCGGCACGCGGCATTGATATTAACCTGTTGCCTCATGTAGTCAATTTTGAACTGCCCAGAGCGCCGGAAGATTATATTCACAGAATTGGCCGAACCGGACGTGCAGGCGAAGAAGGCCAAGCCATATCGTTGGTATCCCATGATGAATACAATTTCTTACGTTTGGTTGAAAAACTGATCGGCAAGGCGATCAAACGTGAACAAATTGTCGGCTTTGAGGCCTCCGCAGTGGCTCCGCCAATGCCGCCGGAGGAACCGCGCGGCCCGCGTCCTAGCAGGAACTCAAACCAAGCTCGCAAGCCCGGTGGTAACCAGTCCAGAAATAAACCTAGAGCAAAGAGCGCTTAGATTTGTAGTCGGGTTGCATTACGCTAACCCGACAACCTTCATCCCCATTGGGATTTACGGACATTAAAATTGCGCCCCTTTATTTTGCCGCTTCTTAAGCAAGCCAAGGCCTTATCAACACTGTCGCGTTTGATAGCCACATAAGCATGGGCATCAAAAATATCAATTTTGCCCACTTCATTGCCCGCAATTCCCGTATCACCAGTTAACGCACCCAGTATATCCCCCGGACGCACTTTATCTTTGCGTCCGCCGTCTATCCACAAGGTCACCATCGGCGGTTCGAAGCGCGACTCATGGCTCATTTGAAAAGGCGCCAACTCGTTCCACTTGGCGGGAATAGATTGATACTCTTCAATAGCCTTAACCCGGTTCAACTCCTGTTCCGTACATAAACTGAGTGCCAAGCCCTTTTTACCTGCGCGACCTGTTCGCCCGATCCGGTGTACATAAATTTCAGGATCCCAGGGCAATTCATAATTAATCACCGCCTGCATATCCTTAATATCCAGGCCCCGTGCAGCCACATCGGTCGCTACCAGAACTGAACAGCTCTTATTGGCAAAACGTACTAATACCTGATCCCGATGCTTTTGCTCCAGATCGCCATGCAGCGCCTGAACCGAAAAACCGCTGTTTTCCAGCGAACTCGCCACATCCTGACAATCCCTTTTGGTGTTGCAAAAAACTACGGTTGATTCAGGCCGGTAGTACGACAAAAGATAACCCAGCGCGTTTGTCCTTTTCGACTTTTCTACCTGATAAAAACGCTGCTCAATATCGCTGTCGTGATGACTGGTCTCGATACTGACGGAAACCGGCTTAAACTGAAATTTCTGACTCATTTCCCGGATAGGGTCGGCATAAGTCGCTGAAAACAGCAATGTTTGCCGGTGCGTCGGCGCGTATGAAATCACGTCGGTAATGGCTTCTTCAAAGCCCATATCCAGCATCCGGTCGGCTTCATCCAGCACCAGCACCTTTAAATTACTCAACCGTAAGCTGCGTTTACGCAGATGCTCCTGTAACCGTCCCGGCGTGCCAACAACCACATGAACGCCATGCTCCAATGAACCCAACTGCGGCCCAAAAGGTACGCCGCCGCACAAGGTCAACACCTTAATATTTTGCGTAAACCTAGCTAACCGCCGAATCTCCTTGCAGACCTGATCGGCAAGCTCCCGGGTTGGACAAACAATCATCGCCTGAACCCTGAAACTGTTCAAATCCAGCTTAGATAGCAGACCGATACCAAACGCAGCGGTTTTACCACTGCCGGTTTTAGCCTGCGCAATCACATCCCTGCCCTCAAGGATATGCGGCAGGCTCTCCGCCTGAATGGGTGTTAAGTGGGTATAACCCAGGGATTCAATGTTTTCAAGCAGGGCGGGTTTTAAAGCTAGGGATGAAAATTTGGCAGTGTTCACAAGGACTCTTTATATTGACGTGAATGACGGCGAACTGCCGTCATTCAATCGCTTATGATACCAGATACTGGGCGTTTAAGCCGGACAAGGTTGATTTTTCAGTACAAATCACTATCCGCAAGCTGATACATGGGAACGACAATTATCTGAATGATACCCAGCTAACTCGACACATTAACAAACCCATGCAAGCCGCGCTTGGACTTAACCGCCAGCCAGTCTTTCAATTGCCTTAACTCTGCCGTTTCTTCCAAGTCATCCAGGCTTTGTTTGCTTTTTAACAGACGGAATGCCGCCGCCAGCACTTTATAACGCTCCCCGGTAATGCCGGCGCGTCTTAAACCTACGGTGTTTAACTTATAATGCCGTGCGGGGCGTCCGCCAATCAGCATAAAGGGAATGACATCCATATTAAGGCCGGTTGTGCCCTGCACTATCGCGAACGAGCCTATTCTACAAAACTGATGCGCGACCACCGCGCCGCCTATGAAAACATTATCGCCGACTTCAACATGCCCGCCGATCGCGACATTATTGGCAAATATGGTGTTATTTCCGACTGTGCAGTCATGTGCGACATGGCTGTTATTCATAAAGAAACAGCCTGAGCCAATGCGCGTCTCACCATGTTCTTTTGAGGCTCGGTGTGCAGTAAAACCCTCTCTAAAAACATTGTTGTCGCCGCAAATAAGCCAGGAAACTGTTTCGGCTTTAAAACTGGTATCTTGCGGCAACCCGCCTAATACAGCATGCGGATGTAAGATATTGCCGTCACCCATTTTTACATGACTGTGCACCACGGCATGAGCGCCCACCTGACAGTCTGCGCCCAGTTGAGCGCCTGTTTCAATAACGGCAAAAGGCCCTACCGTAATATTGTCTCCCAGCGACACATCCGGCGCTATATAAGCGGTCGGGTGAATATTTTGAGCCATCTTTTATCCTCTTGGATGATATTTTGAATGTAATTCTTTTAGTCTTTCGCGGGCAATATGGGTATAGATTTGCGTGGTCGATAAATCCGAATGCCCAAGCAACAACTGCACAACACGCAAATCCGCGCCATGATTTAGCAAATGCGTGGCGAAAGCATGTCTTAAGGTATGCGGCGACAGCTCTTTATTGATTCCGGCTTTTTTCGCATGACGTTTGATAATATGCCAAAAAGCCTGTCTTGTCATGCTGTCCGCCCGGTTGGTGACAAACAAATAATCGCATTGCCGCTCACCGAGCAGGGTCTTTCTGGTCTGGGTCATATAATTTTCCAGCCAGCTCATGGCTTCTTCGCCGACCGGCACCAAGCGCTCTTTATTGCCTTTGCCGATAATTCTGACCACGCCTTGCCTGAAGCTGATCTGCTCAAACTTTAAATTGACCAGTTCCGATACCCTAAGCCCGGTGGCATACAGCATTTCCAGCATGGTTCTGTCCCTAAAGCCCAGGGCGTTGGTAACTTCAGGCGCATCCAGCAACAACTCGACATCATTTTCAGATAGCGATTTAGGTAACGGCTGGCCAATATGGGGCGATTCTATCAAGGCGGTCGGGTCGATTTTGATGCTGTTTTCCCGGATGTAATAACCATAGAAACGGCGCAAACTGGACAGAATACGTGCAGTAGACCGGTTGCCTATGCCTTCTTTATAGCGGCTGGCAAGAAAGCTTGATAGTTGAGTACCATCCACTTCCAGCATCGGCTTTTCCTTCAGCCATTTGGCAAAAATCCTCAAATCGCTGCCGTAGGCCGAAAGCGTATTCTCGCTCAAGCCCTGTTCTACCCAGACGGCATCGAGAAATTGGTCGATTAAAACAGTTGTATTCATTTTTTATGGCTTGCTTCAAATTCCAGTAATTTGTATTTTACTGCCATTAAATC
>CAZAUB010000230.1:0-4701 GCA_964488195.1 uncultured Methylobacter sp.
ACAAAGTTTATGCAAAATGGACAAAACCTACGCACTTTGACAACAACATCGTCGTGATTGGCGCCGGTTCTGGCGGCCTGGTGACTTCCTACATCGCCGCCGCCGTCAAGGCCAAAGTCACTTTAATCGAAAAACATAAAATGGGCGGCGATTGCCTGAACACAGGCTGTGTGCCGTCAAAAGCCTTGATCCGTTCCGCCAAGCTATTGGATCACATACGCAGATCTACTGAGTTCGGCATCAAAAAAGCCGACGCCGAATTTGATTTTGCCGATGTGATGAACCGGGTGCAGACGATTATCAAAATCGTCGAGCCGCACGATTCCGTACAGCGTTACTCAGACCTGGGTGTTGGGGTCATCGAGGGTGAGGCTAAAATTATTTCTCCTTGGGAAGTTCAGGTAACAACAGCCGGTGAAACTCGCATCATAACGACGCGCGCTATCGTTATCGCCGCCGGAGCACGTCCGTTTGTGCCACCAATTCCCGGCGTTGACGAAGTTGGTTATCTGACTTCCGATAACATCTGGGCGTTGCGTGAACTGCCCAAGCGTCTCATTGTACTGGGTGGCGGGCCTATAGGCAGCGAACTCGCGCAAAGCTTTGCCCGTTTCGGCAGCAAAGTGACCCAAGTGGAAATGTTGCCGCGTTTGTTAATCCGGGAAGATAGTGATGTTTCAGAAATCGTCATGGCAAAGTTCCGTCAGGAAGGTATCTCTGTGCTTGTTAATCATACCGCCAAAAAGTTTATCATCGAAAATGGTGAAAAGATTCTGATTGCCGAGCATCAAGGTCAAGAAATACGCATTCCGTTCGACCAGGTGTTATTGGCTATCGGCCGGGTTGCCAATACTCAGGGCTATGGCCTGGAAGAAGTAGGCGTTGAACTATCGCCCAAACGCACTATCGCCATCAATGACTTTCAGGAAACCAATTACCCGAATATTTTTGCCGTCGGTGACGTATCCGGCCCCTTCCAGTTCACCCATACCGCCGCCCATCAAGCTTGGTATGCGGCGGTGAATGCGCTGTTCGGCAGCTTTAAAAAGTTTCGCACCGATTATTCGGTGATTCCTTGTGCTACCTTTATCGATCCTGAAGTCGCCAGGGTCGGTCTTAATGAACAGAATGCAACAGAACAAGGAATTGCCTATGAAGTCAGCACTTATCACATTGACGATCTGGATCGTGCAATCGCCGACGGTGTAGCGCATGGCTTTGTTAAAGTGCTGACCCAACCGGGCAAGGACCGGATTCTCGGCGTGACGATCGTTGGCGAACATGCAGGAGAGCTGCTTGCCGAGTTTGTGCTGGCGATGAAACACAATATCGGCCTGAACAAACTGCTCGGCACCATCCATATTTATCCAACCATGGCCGAGGCGAACAAATATGTAGCCGGTGTCTGGAAACGCAACCATGCGCCGGAAGGCTTGCTGCGTTGGGTTGGACGTTTCCATGCCTGGCGTAGAGGTTGAGCAAATAATGTGTAAGGAATATTTGGCAATGACGACTAATGCACATTACAAGATAGTGAGACTCTCTGTGTAACGCAACAACTCATTCAATGATAACAAGGGAATTAAGCATGAAAAAACTGGGTATATTCTTAGCGCTTATTGTGCTTATAGGCGCAGTCTGGGGATTTTTGAGGACAAAGCCAGATGATACAAAAATCGAAAAACTGGTGTTAACCGGCTCCAGCACTGTAGCGCCACTGGCTGCAGAAATCGGCAAACGCTTTGAGTCGTTACACAGTAATGTAAGGGTAGATGTGCAAACCGGCGGTTCATCTCGCGGGGTCAGCGATGCCCGAGCCGGACTTGCCGATATTGGCATGGCTTCCAGAGCACTCAAGGATGACGAAAAAGATTTATTAAGTTTTACCATTGCCCTGGATGGCATCAGCGTTATCTTAAATAAGGCCAATCCAGTTGAAGCGCTGAATAAACAGCAAGTCATCGACATCTATACCGGCAAAATTATCAACTGGAAAGATGTCGGTGGCAATGATGCCCCTATTACCGTGGTCAACAAAGCAGAAGGCCGTTCGACACTGGAGCTATTTCTGCATTATTTCGGTTTGAAAAATACCGATGTCAAACCGCAAGTGGTCATTGGCGATAATCAGCAAGGCATTAAAACGGTGGTTGGCAATCCGGATACCATCGGTTACGTTTCTGTGGGGACAGCCGAATATGAGGCAAGCCAGGGTGCGGCAATTAAACTACTGCCGCTGGAAGGCATAGCGGCTTCGGTGGAGAATGTGCGAAACCGCAGTTTTCCGCTATCCAGACCTTTGAATCTGGTGACCCGTGGGGAGCCTATAGGACTTGTCAAAGACTTCATTGAATTTGCCCAGTTGTCGCAAATTCATGATCTGATGGAGGCACAATACTTTGTCCCTGTCCCGCGTTGACAGGCAACTGATTGCGCTATTACGTGGCTGTGCGCTGCTGGCGGCAGCGATAGTGCTGCTGATTCTGTTGTTCCTGGTCAAGGAATCCTGGCCGGTGTTGCAGCATGTGGCATTGGCCCGTTTTGTTACCGATGTGTCCTGGCATCCGGTGGACGGTTTGTATAAGCTGACGCCGATGCTGTCGGCCACGCTGTATTCAACGCTGGGTGCGTTGTTGCTGGCCACACCTTTGGGCATCGCTTCAGCCTTGTTCAGTCGTTATTATGCGCCGCCATTTCTTGCCGGTTGTTATCGTCGTCTGATCGAATTACTGGCAGGCATTCCCTCGGTCGTTTACGGTTTTTGGGGATTAACAACGCTGGCGCCGTTAATCGGTCGCCTGCATTCGCCCGGTGTCAGTCTGTTGGCCGGTATACTGGTATTGACGCTGATGATTTTACCGACCGTGGCGTTAACCGCCGATGCCGCTTTGGCTGCTGTGCCGGTTGCTTATCTGCGAGGGGCCGCCGCCTTAGGGTTATCGCGTTGGGGTTTGATCAGCGGCGTGGCCTTGCCCGCCGCTCGTTCGGGCATAACCGCAGGTATCATGCTGGCGGCAGGCAGGGCCATAGGCGAAACCATGGCGGTGTTAATGGTGGCGGGCAATGTGGTGCAACAACCCCTAGGTCTGTTTGATTCGGTGCGTACACTCACCGCGAATATTGCTTTGGAAATGGCCTACGCAACGGGTGATCATCGCGCGGCGTTGTTTGTATCGGGCCTGGCTTTAATGTCCACGGTATTGGTTTTAGTCGGTACGGCTGAATTATTGTCCAGAGAGCGCCATCATGACTAAAAATGCACTAGCAACGGGGTTAATCTGGCTGACGGCGGCACTGGTGAGCGGGGTCTTTGTCTGGCTGCTATCCGACATCCTTATTCACGGATTGCCTCAACTATCCTGGTCATTTCTTGCCGAAGCGCCTGAAAATGCCGGTCGTTCCGGCGGTATCGGCCCGATTATCGTATCGACGGTGTTGATTTTAGGGGTTGCCATGGTAACGGCGGTGCCGCTTGGCCTGGCTACGGCTGTGCTATTAAGTGAATTCACCCGGCATGACAGTATATTCGGCAGCTTGGTGCGGCGTAGCTTGGATGTGCTGGCAGGTGTCCCATCCATTGTATTCGGGCTGTTCGGTAATGCGTTTTTTTGTATTTATCTGGGACTGGGGTTTTCCATTTTGTCCGGTGGTTTGACCCTGGCCTGCATGGTCTTGCCTATCTTGATCCGTACCGCTGAAGAAGGCTTGCAGGCAACACCCAATGATTATCGGTTGGCAGCCGCTGGTCTGGGGATGTCACGTAGCGCGACACTGGTTCATCTGCTGTTGCCAAGCGCTGCCCCAGCTCTGGTCGCCGGTTTAATGTTAGGATTAGGGCGGGCCATTGCCGAAACGGCGGCACTGATTTTTACCAGCGGTTATGTCGATCGTATGCCGGACTCGCTATTTGATTCCGGCAGGGCTTTATCGGTACATATTTATGACCTGTCCATGAATGTAGCGGGCGGTGATGCCAGTGCCTACTCCTCCGCGCTGGTGTTGATCATACTTTTATTAATCATCAACAGTATTGCCATGGGCCTGGCTAAACATTGGCTGCACAGGAGCGTTGTTACTATATGAATGAAATTGAGCGAATCGATAAAACCCATACGGATGAGGCTTATACCTTGGGGCCTTTGCAGATCGGCCCTCCGTGCTGCGATCCTGAGCCGTTGATTCGGGTTGACAACCTGTCTTTGCATTACGGAAAAAAACCGGCGCTGGAGAATGTTTCGCTGGATATTTATAAAGGTTGTATCACCGCGTTGATCGGGCCGTCGGGATGCGGTAAAACCAGTTTCCTGTCGGTGCTTAATCGAATGACCGATATGATTCCGGATTGCCGCGTGTCGGGAAATGTTCATTTTAACAGTAAAGATTTACGTCATCCGGCCCTTGATGTGCAAGGATTACGCCGCGATATTGGCATGATTTTTCAAAAACCGGTGCCGTTTCCGCTGTCGATCCGGCGCAATATTGAACTGCCGCTACGGGAACACGGTATCAGCAAACAAGCCGAGTTAAACGACATTATCCAACAGGTTCTGTTGGATGTAGGCTTGTGGGAAGAAGTAAAAGATCGACTGGAATCCTCGGCACTGGCTCTGTCCGGCGGGCAGCAACAACGTCTATGTATCGCCAGGGCATTGGCATTACAACCGAAAGTATTATTAATGGATGAACCTTGCAGTGCATTAG
>CAZAUB010000231.1:0-549 GCA_964488195.1 uncultured Methylobacter sp.
AAGACCTTGTTTGGCCGAACGGGCAAGCATCGATAAAAATCAGCCGTAATCAGACCTTGTCTTGTGAGTCTTCTTCAAAGGGGATACTCCGTGAGCAATGGCAAAAAGCCAAGGTCGAGGTCAGGTTTCGCCGGGGCGGTGAAAAAATCCGTTTGCCGGGGCGTCAGGGTCATCATTCGCTGAAAAACCTGTTTCAGGAAGCGGGCATCCCGCTGTGGGAAAGGGATGCGATACCGTTGATTTACCTGGATGACACGCTCGCCGCTGTCGGCGACAAATGGATCAGTGCACAATTTTATAGTGAAAAAACAGAAGGCTGTATCAGTTTATTGCTGCAAAGATAAGAATTAAACCCAAAAGACAATGACGAATTGCGTATTGTCGATTAAACTGTACCAGTTTTATCTAACTTCATCAGAGCTCAGGATGGGTTGACGAAGAAAGCACATCGTTCGCGATTGATGGGCTTCGTACCTCAGCCCATCCTATGAACTAAAATCCTACAGGACAAAGTGCATCTTCATTTCCGGCGGCGTTTCCGCGTCTCTT
>CAZAUB010000231.1:559-4698 GCA_964488195.1 uncultured Methylobacter sp.
GGTCGGCTTGTGCGATTATGAGTCCATCAGCGTCGACACGGCGGAAGACTTGGCGCGGGTGCGCGCGATCCTGGAGCGATGATGCCGAAACCGAAGTACATTTTCATTACCGGCGGCGTTGTCTCGTCTCTTGGCAAAGGCATTGCCGCATCTTCATTGGCCGCCATTCTTGAGTCGCGCGGCCTCAAGGTCACGATGACCAAGCTCGATCCGTACATCAATGTCGATCCGGGCACTATGAGTCCTTTTCAGCATGGTGAGGTATTTGTTACTGAAGACGGTACCGAAACTGATCTCGATTTAGGCCATTATGAGCGGTTTCTTAAAACCACTATGGATAAAAAGAACAGTTTCTCAACGGGGCAGGTTTACGAAAGCGTTTTGCGCAAAGAGCGTAAAGGTGAATATTTGGGGGCGACGGTTCAGGTCATTCCGCATATTACCGACGAAATTAAACGCCGTGTTTATGAAAGCGCTACGGGTGTCGATGTCGCTTTGATTGAAGTCGGCGGCACGGTAGGCGATATTGAGTCCTTGCCTTTTCTGGAAGCTATCCGGCAGATGCGTTTTGAATTGGGCGTTGACCGGTCGCTGTTCATTCATTTGACACTGGTGCCGTATATTCGTTCTGCCGGTGAAATAAAAACCAAACCGACCCAACATTCGGTCAAAGAACTGCGCAGTATAGGCATACAGCCGGATATTTTAATTTGCCGTTCCGAACAACCGGTGCCGCTCAGTGAGCGTCGTAAAATTGCCTTGTTTACCAATGTTGAAGAAAAAGCCGTTATTTCTGCGGTCGATGCCGATTCGATATACAAGATTCCATTGTTACTGCATGAGCAAGGTTTGGATGATATTGTTGTTAACAAATTGCGGCTGGATGTGCCCCCGGCGGATTTGGCCGAATGGGAAGCCGTTGTTGACGCGCTGGAGCATTCCGTCAACGAAGCGAGCATCGCCATTGTCGGTAAATACGTCGATCATTCCGATGCCTATAAATCGCTGAATGAAGCATTGATTCATGCCGGTATTCGTACCCGTACCAAGGTCAATATTGTCTATATCGATTCGGAAGTGATTGAAGATGAAGGCGTTGCCAGGCTGAAAGGCGTCGATGCCATTCTGGTGCCCGGCGGTTTCGGCGAACGCGGCGTGGAAGGCAAAATTGCCACGGTCAGGTATGCGCGGGAAAATAAAATCCCTTATCTGGGTATTTGTTTGGGCATGCAGGTTGCCGTTATTGAATTTGCCCGCGATGCGGTCGGTTTGGAGGGCGCGCACAGCACCGAATTTTTACCCAAGTCGCCGCATCCGGTGATCGGCTTGATTACCGAATGGATGTCTGAGGACGGTCAGCTGGAAACCCGCAATGAAAAATCCGATTTAGGCGGCTCCATGCGTTTGGGCGGGCAGCAATGCCGGTTGCAATCCGATTCACTGGCTTTTCAGCTTTATCAGAAAGATGTGATTACCGAAAGACATCGTCATCGCTATGAATTTAACAGCCAGTATCTGGAAAAACTGGAACAGGCCGGTATGCGTTTTTCCGGCAAGTCTATTGATGGGCGTTTGGTTGAAGTGATAGAAATCCCCGATCATCCCTGGTTCTTGGCTTGCCAGTTTCACCCGGAATTTACCTCAACACCCAGAAAAGGCCACCCGTTGTTTTCAGGTTTTGTGGTCGCAGCTGTTGAACATAAAAAAGGTACAGTGTAATGAAATTATGTGGTTTTGAAGCAGGTTTAGATCAGCCGTTCTTCTTGATAGCGGGTCCGTGTGTTATTGAAAGTGAGCAAATGGCGCTGGACACAGCAGGTTATCTTAAAGAATTAGCGACAGCATTAAGCATCCCCTTTATTTACAAGTCGTCGTTCGATAAAGCCAACCGCTCATCGCACGAAAGTTATCGCGGCCCCGGTGTGGAACAAGGGCTTAAAATACTGGAAAAAGTCAAACAACAAATCGGCGTACCGGTGTTGACCGATGTGCATGAAGATACGCCGCTAGCTGAAGTGGCCTCGGTCGTTGATGTGATGCAAACGCCTGCGTTTTTATGTCGGCAAACCAATTTTATTCAGGAAGTCGCCTCTCAAGGCATTCCCGTCAATATTAAAAAAGGCCAGTTTCTGGCACCCTGGGATATGGTGCATGTCGCCAACAAAGCCAAAGCAACCGGAAACCAGCAGATTATGGTCTGCGAGCGCGGCGTATCCTTTGGTTATAACAACCTGGTTTCCGATATGCGCTCGTTGGCGGTCATGCGCGACACCGATTGCCCCGTGGTTTTCGATGCGACGCACTCGGTGCAACTGCCCGGCGGACAAGGCACGGTATCGGGCGGACAGCGTGAATTTGTGCCGGTATTAGCCAGGGCTGCCGTCGCGGTAGGTATTGCAGGACTGTTTATGGAAACCCACCCGAATCCTGCGGAAGCGAAAAGCGACGGCCCTAACTCCTGGCCTTTACACAGGATGCGGGAACTGTTGGAAACCTTGGTGATTTTGGATAATGCCGTCAAACGTCAGGCATTTATCGAAATGACTTTATAATGTTATGACCCACATTACCCAGTTATCGCAACTCGATTTAACCGCCAGCTATAGCTACGCGGATTATTTAACGTGGCGGTTAAATGAAGCTGTGGAATTGATTAAAGGCAAGGTTCAGTTCATGTCCCCTGCGCCGAATGTGAAACATCAACGCATCTCTATTTACTTGAGTAGCCAGTTATTTTATTTTTTTCAAAATAAAACCTGCCAAGTGTTTTCAGCGCCGTTTGATGTACGCTTATATGACCGTACTAAATCGATCTTAGCCAATAAAGACATTACTACCGTCGTACAGCCTGATATTTGCGTGATTTGTGATAAAGAAAAGTTGGACGAGCAAGGCTGTAACGGTGCGCCCGATTGGATTATTGAGATATTATCCAAAGGCACAGCCAAAAAAGATGTTAAAGACAAACATGCGCTTTATGCCGAAAGCGGCGTAACGGAATATTGGTTAATTTATCCTTACGAAGAAGTCATTCATCAATTTGTATTAAATGACGAAACGGGGCAATACCATCTGCAAAACAGTTATGCGGGTGACGATGTAGCAGCTCCCTATTTATTTCCAGACTTAGCGATTGATTTACCGACGCTATTTAAAGATGTGCAATAATTTATATCGATTTTTTAAACCAAAGCCTCGTGCTTTTATTTTTAACCTGTAAAAAAAGCAAATAACATGACACGAATAGTTGATATTAAAGCAAGAGAAATTTTAGATTCACGCGGTAACCCGACTCTGGAAGCGGACGTAATTTTGGCGTCCGGCGTGATCGGCAGCGCCATGGTGCCGTCTGGCGCGTCTACCGGCGAGCGCGAAGCGATAGAATTGCGCGACAACGATAAGGGTCGTTATTTGGGCAAGGGCGTCTTAACAGCGGTAAACAATGTGAATACCGAAATCCGCGCTGCAATCGTCGGTATGGATGCCGATGACCAGACGGCTATCGACAAGAAAATGATCGCGCTGGACGGCACCGAAAACAAAGGCCGTTTAGGCGCTAATGCTATTTTAGCGGTATCGATGGCGGCGGCTCATGCGGCGGCTAAAGACGCGGGCGTGCCTTTATACCGCCACCTGAATACCAGCGGAAAATTTGTCATGCCGGTACCGATGATGAACATCATCAACGGCGGCTCACATGCCGATAACAGCGTTGACCTGCAAGAATTCATGATCCTGCCTGTCGGCGCTCCGACTTTCCGTGAAGCGATTCGTTACGGCGCAGAAGTTTTCCATAACCTGAGCAAAGTTTTAAAAGCCAAAGGTTTGGCAACGACTGTAGGCGACGAAGGCGGTTTTGCGCCTAACTTGTCTTCTAATGAAGAAGCCATCGAAGTTATTCTAGAAGCGATTGAAAAAGCAGGTTACAAAGCCGGTGTCGATATTTTCTTAGGTATGGACGCAGCCAGCTCCGAATACTACAAAGACGGTCGTTATGAGTTATCGGCAGAAGGCAGAAGTTTCAACTCAGTTGAAATGAATGATTTCTTTGTTGAATGGGTCAACAAATATCCGATTATTTCTATCGAAGACGGCCTGGATCAAAATGACTGGACCGGCTGGAAAGATCAAACCGAAAA
>CAZAUB010000232.1:0-4692 GCA_964488195.1 uncultured Methylobacter sp.
CTTCCGGTTATCTCCTTTCAGATAACGAGTTTTAGCCCATGCTGGGCACACGAGCAGTTGCCGAGAGCAATGCAGGAGCAGCGTAGCGGTGTGCCGAGACAATCCACCGTAGCTTTGTGGGCAATGGCGGTTTGCTGCCGCGACCCGTTAGAGCACGAAGTGAAACCGCCCTACACGCGTTCCCGTCCAACCCAGATATAGGCAATGACAAAAGCAATACTACAAAAAACTGCCGCCATTGAATAGACAAACTCCGCGCCCAATGACTCCCAATAATAACCGCTATAGTAACTGCCCAGCATTCCGCCCAAGCCGAAAGTTAAGCTGGTGTATAGCGCTTGGCCTTTGCCCTGATGCCGGTCGCCAAAATACAGGTGCACCAAATGAATCGCGGCAACATGCACACCGGCAAAGGTTGCAGCATGTAATAGTTGGGCAAAAAGAAGCAGCCAAAAATAATCGACACACCAGGCAACCATCAACCAGCGGACAACCGACAGCAGTATACTGGTCAATAAAACCGCCCGCAGGGAAAATCGCTTCAACACACGGCGCATGTAAATGAATAAAACTATCTCGGCAAAAACAGCCAGCGCCCACAAAAATCCGGTCAGGCTTGCCGTGTATTGATAGTGCTTTAAATAGATCGAATAAAAAACATAATAAGGCGCGTGCGCAAGCTGTAACAGCATATAAACGACCAGGAAAGCCCACAGTTCCGGTTTTTTCATGATTTGCATGATGCCGACAGCGGCAGTCTCATGATGAGTAGCTTGAGTTGTCGGCGTCATTAAGCTGACCAGCCAGATGAGGATCATCAACAAGGTAATCGCTATAGGGATTATGACCGGGGGCTGATAATCCAATAACCAGCCTACGCCCAGCACCGCAACAATAAAACCGATAGACCCCCACAGTCTTATCCGGCTGTAGCGATGCGATTCATTTTTTAAATGGTATAGGGTTACCGCTTCAAATTGCGGTAAAGCGGCATTCCAAAAAAAGCTAAAGCCTATCGTTATCCAGGCAAACCAGAAATAACCATGACTATATAAAAAACCGGCGAAGAATAAGGCGGTAAAAAAAGCGGCTATGCGGATAATACGTAAATTCTTTCCGGTACGGTCGGCAATCCAGCCCCATAGAATCGGCGCAACAATTCTTGTGCCGCTTAGCATCGCAGAAAATTCGCCAATTTCAACCGGATTAAAGCCGCTTTCTTTTAAATAGAGGCCCCAGTATGGGAGAAAAACGCCTACTGTTGCAAAATAAAAGAAATAAAAACCCGACAGTCGTCAGTAAGGAACGGACATGGTTTATCTTAAGATTGGCAATCCAGATTGCACGTTGATATTTTGCGCCCGATGCCGCAACAAATGATCCATGATCACTATCGCCATCATCGCTTCGGCAATCGGCGTTGCGCGTATCCCGACGCAGGGATCGTGGCGGCCTTCGGTGACTACTTCAATAGCCTCGCCTTGCAGGTTGATGCTTCTGCCCGGCAGCCGCAAGCTGGAGGTGGGTTTTAAGGCGATACTGGCCGTGATATGTTGACCGCTGGAAATGCCGCCCAAAATACCGCCGGCATGATTGCTTAAAAACCCGGCCGGGGTGATTTCATCGCGGAACTGTGTGCCCTTGCTGTTGACGCAAGCAAATCCATCGCCGATTTCCACGCCTTTTACCGCGTTAATGCTCATCAAGGCATGGGCCAAATCGGCATCAAGACGATCAAAGATAGGTTCGCCCAACCCTGGCGGAACATTGGTTGCAACGACTTCAATTCTCGCGCCGATAGATTCGCCTTCCTTGCGCAACGCATCCATATAGGCTTCCATTTCCTCGACTTTATCGGCATCGGGACAGAAAAAAGGATTGCTGTCGATAATAGCCCAATCGACTTTTTCGATTTTTATCGGCCCCAGCTGTGATAAGTATCCGCGTATTTCTATCCCGGCCTGTTCCTTAAGATATTTTTTGGCGATGCCGCCCGCCGCAACACGCATGGCCGTTTCGCGAGCCGATGAGCGCCCTCCTCCCCGATAATCCCTGATGCCGTATTTGTGCTGATAGGTATAATCGGCATGACCGGGCCTAAAAGTTTCGGCGATGTTGGAATAATCCTTGGAGCGCTGGTCGGTATTTTCGATCAACAACCCTATCGGCGTACCGGTGGTTTTGCCTTCAAACACGCCGGACAGGATTTTGACCTCATCGGCTTCGCGTCGTTGGGTGGTGTGCCGTGAGGTGCCGGGTTTCCTGCGATCAAGATCATCTTGTAAATCGGCTTCGGTCAAGGCCATTCCCGGAGGGCAGCCATCAACGATGCAGCCTATCGCAGGCCCGTGACTTTCGCCAAACGAGGTGACGGTAAATAATTTTCCTATTGAGTTTCCAGACATATCTAATTTAAAGCCGCTAAAAATAATTGGTTATACAGCCTAACTTGTTCAGCCGTCAGCAAGAACACGCCATCGCCGCCGCGTTCAAAATTCAGCCAGAAAAAAGGCACATCGGGGAATGCGCTCTGCAACGTTTCCGCACTGCTGCCCACTTCCACAATCAAAATCCCCTGCTCTGCCAGATAACGATCGGCATCGACCAGGATGCGCAACACAATATCCAGCCCTGAGTCCCCGCCCTTAAAACCCATATCCGGTTCGGCGCGAAATTCTGCCGGTAATCGTTCCCATTCTTCAAGGCATACATAAGGCGGATTGCTGACGATGATGTCGTAGCGCGTTTCGGGCAGCGCTTTAAATAAATCCGACTGATAAAGGGTTACTGCGTCGTCCATCTGATGCTTGGCGACATTCAGCTGAGCGACGTCCAGCGCATCTGCCGACAAATCCACCGCATCGACGTATGCGTCGGCAAATGCATAAGCGCAGGCTATGGCTATACAGCCGCTGCCGGTACACAAATCCAGGATGCGGACGACCTGCTCTTCATCCACCCACGGCGAAAAGCGTAATTCGATTAATTCGGCAATCGGCGATCTTGGCACCAGCACCCGCTGGTCAACATAAAATGACAGACCGGCAAAAATGGCTTCATGGGTCAGATAAGCGGCCGGTATGCGCTCGTTGATACGTCTGTCGATCATGTCGATGACTGCCTGGCGTTCACTCAGCGTTAAAACGCTTTTCAGATACGCATCGACCAGATTATAGGGCTGATGAACAGCATGTAAAACCAGTGCCGCCGCTTCATCCAACGCAGTTGTAGTACCATGACCAAAACTTACTTCGGCTTCAGTAAAACGACTGGCAGCCCAGCGTATGTAATCACGAAGGGTTGATAAAGTGGTTAATACTTCAGATGGCGTTGTTTTCATTGCTGGACAAAGTAAGATAGTTACAATACGGTTCGACGTAGGGGTAGATTTTAAACTAAACTTTATTAGCTTGTTTGAATATTAACTAAACACAACATGAACTCAACCGACAACAACCCTAGCAATAGCGCCTCAAGTTTGGCTAAAAATAAACTGTTAATGGAGTGTTATCGGCATATGCAATCCAATGATCTGCTGCTGCCTACTATCCCGGATGTAGCCTTCAAAATTCGCCGCGCAATTAATGACGATTACGCCAGCGTCTCTTCAATAGCGCGCATAGTCCAAATTGACCCATCAATTACAGCCAGACTGATACAAATCTCCAATAGCCCCATGTATATGGGCCGGAAAAAAAATGAAAGCTGTCCCGAAGCACTGACCCGACTGGGATTGAAAGCGGCTCAGGACATTGTCACCTCGTTTGCAATGAAGTCGTTGTTTAACGCCAAGTCACCGATTATTAGACAAAAAATGGCCGAATTATGGACACACAGCAGTTATATTGCATCTGTCAGTGCCGTCTTCGCCCATAAAGTCCCAGGCTTTGATCCGGATCGGGCCATGCTGGCCGGATTGATTCACGATATTGGCATCGTACCTATTTTGACTTATGCCGACAATCACCCCGATATTATTGCTCACCCTAAAGATTTGGTAGAAACAGTAAAGCGATTGCGTGCCGACATTGGCGTACAAATTATTCGTCAGTGGGACTTTCCCGAAGATTTTGAGGACGTAGTGATTAATGCCGAAAATTGGTTTCGTAATGACAACAATCCATCCAGTTACTCAGATATTGTGATGATCTCGCAGTTACACAGTTTTATTGGCAAAATCGATATAAAGAAAATACCCAAAATTGATGACCTGCCCGCTTATAAAAAACTGGCTGTCCATTTTGATGCAAGCGACAGCATCAATATACTGGATGCTGCTAAAGATGAAATCGAACATGTTCGACGAATGTTGGCTTAAGATATTGGTATGGATTTAAACCCGCTAATCAACACCAACACCCTGTTAGCTTCTAACCGGGTGTTGGAAAGCGCTTTAAGCCTGAAAGTCGGGCAACAGCTTGATGTAAAAGTGATCGGCGCGGATATACAAGCTGCAAAAAATGCCATTACCCTAACACTGGGCAACAAGGACATCACCGTACAAAGCAACCAGCCGATTACGCTAAACCCTGGGCAGGACTTAAAAATCCAGGTTACCCAGGTCGCTCCGGTCATAGAATTCAAAATTCTCGATACATTAATCGAGCTAAAAGCCAAAACAATTCAACCCCAAGACCCCAAAAATCAAACGGCTGAATTGCGTTTAAAATTAATACCGACTGCCAGGGATGG
>CAZAUB010000233.1:0-1095 GCA_964488195.1 uncultured Methylobacter sp.
GAATCCCAGGCAAAATAACTGATTAAAGCTACAAAAACTGTAGCTATTAAAAACATGATAATAGTATTAAACATCGATTAACTCCTTTATCAATTTTTTGATAATACGATACTGATAAACAATAAAAATACTGGTGCCTACTATTGCCAGCAACGCCATAAATAACAACCAGCTTTTAACGACAAGATAGTTTGCTGCCGTCCAGCCGACCAAAGTAATCATAATCGCGACTGCTGCAAAAAGTATTTTTTCATGAAGCGAAAGCTCAGCTTTTATACTTTCTAACTTTGACATAAATTACTCCTAAACACTCGTCCCGCCAACCGTCAATCCGTCAATCTTCAACGTAGGCTGCCCGACGCCGACCGGCACGCTTTGCCCGTCCTTGCCGCAGGTGCCGACGCCGCTATCCAGCTCCAGATCGGTGCCGACCATAGACACTTTGGTTAGCACATCCGGCCCGTTGCCAATCAGTGTCGCGCCTTTAACTGCACGGGTGATTTTGCCGTTTTCGATTAAATAGGCTTCGCTGGCGGAAAATACGAATTTGCCCGAGGTAATATCGACCTGCCCGCCGCCAAAGTTTTTGGCATACAGGCCTTTTTTTACCGATTTGATAATTTCTTCGGGATCATGCTGGCCCGGCAGCATGTAGGTGTTGGTCATGCGCGGCATCGGCAGATGCGCGTAGGATTCGCGCCGACCGTTTCCGGTAGACTTAACGCCCATTAACCGTGCATTGAGTTGATCCTGCATATAGCCTTTGAGTATGCCGTTTTCGATCAATACGGTTTTTTCCGTCGGCGTGCCTTCATCATCGATAGTTAACGAGCCGCGCCGCCCAGGCAAGGTGCCGTCATCGACTACGGTGCATAAATCGGATGCTACCCGCTCGCCAACGCGCCCGCTAAATGCCGAGGTGCCTTTGCGGTTAAAGTCGCCTTCGAGGCCGTGACCGATGGCCTCATGCAGCAAGATGCCCGGCCAACCCGAGCCCAACACGACTGTCATATTACCGGCAGGCGCTTCGACGGCTTCCAGATTGACCAACGCTTGTCTTACCGCTTCGCGGCCGTATTCCAACGCGGTATCTTT
>CAZAUB010000233.1:1195-4692 GCA_964488195.1 uncultured Methylobacter sp.
CGCAATAAATCGATTTTCTGCTGGTCTTCCAGTGATTTTAACGGATTTTGCGTCGCATAATACTTCGGCCAAGCAGCGGCTTTTGTGATGATCTTGCAATGCAAGGGGTCTGCATCCTGCCCTTGCCGAACGATAGCTTTGACATTATTAGCCGCCTCCAGCAGCACCGGCAGTTCAATCCGGTCGCTGTAGGCAAAGCCGGTTTTTTCGCCGCATACCGCACGCACTCCGGCACCCTGTTCGATGCTATGACTGCCTTCTTTAATGATGCCGCCTTCCATGACCCAAGATTCAAAATGGCTGGATTGAAAGTAAATATCCGCCGCATCAACCGGCGAACTGAGCAACCGGCCCATAATCTTTTCAATATCGCCATCCTGTATACCGGCAGGCATTAAGATAGCTTGTCTTGCAAGGTTTAGTATTTCCATCAATAAATCAATAATAAAGGTTTAGGGTAAAAGGCACAGGGCTAAAGACGAAGGGCAAAAAATGCAGAACAATGTATTTTTCGCCTTTTGCCTTTCGTCTTCTTCGTCACTCTTCTTCCAGCTTATCACGCAACGTCTTAAACAGTAACTGCAACAAGTCTTCTGCGCCTTCGGCAGAGGGGTGAGGCGTACCGTCCTGAGTCGCGCTACTTTGTTCGCTCGCATTGGCTATGGTCGCGGTTACAGTTGTTTCTTCGCCGTCGTCCTTGACGGTCAGCAGATAAATGGCCGGATCATCGCTTAAAAAGGACGTCGCTTTTGCAAAAAAACTGGTTCTATCTGTTGTATCCTGAGTAACATAATAAAGCCCCTTATCCCGTTCATGATCGGTTATTTTGATGCCGCTTTGCTTCAATGCCCGGCCTAAGGTGTTCCAGGCATCGCCAAAAGATTGCTTGATCGTCAGTTGCGTCGGCGCACTTTGGTAGACGTCCGAGCCTAAGCCGGTGCTGTCTTTTTTCTTCGGAATCGAGCTGTTGTCGACAGTGCGCTGTTCCTTGGTCGGACTGGTGGTCACGATTGGCGGGCGCTCCAGATTTTCGGTGTCGCGGTATCGACTTTCTTCTGCGGTGCTTGAGCAGGAAGCCAGAAAAACAATCAGCAATAAACTTTTAACTATTCGCATATTATTCACAAAAAAAACGCCGATGGTTCAGCGCCGGAAATGCGCCTCGCACTTTTTCCAAACGCTCCAGATCTATTTCAGCGGAGACAAAGCCGCCGCCCGTTTTGTAACAATCCAGCACCACACCCCACGGATCGATAATCATGCTATGCCCGAAAGTTTTACGGCCATTAAGATGAAAGCCGCCCTGATTCGGCGCAATCACATAACACAGGTTTTCCACGGCACGCGCGCGTAGCAGCAATTCCCAATGAGCGGCTCCTGTTTCTGCGGTAAATGCAGACGGAATGACCAGTATTTCCATGCCCATCTTGCGGAAGAACTCGGGAAAGCGCAGGTCGTAACAGACCGCAACGCCCAACCTGCCAAAAGGCGTGTCGATCACCAGCGATTCAGTACCCGGTTCAATGGAGTCCGATTCGCGGTAAACGTCATTGCTGCCCGGAACGCTGACATCAAACAAATGAACCTTGTCGTAGCGTGCAACCCGCTCGCCTTGGTCGTTATAAATAAGGCAAGCCGCCCGCACTTTATTGCTGTCGTTGCCCGCTATCGGAATGGTGCCGCCAACCACCCAGACCCCGTATTTTTTAGCAACCGACGCCAAAAAACTCTGGATAGGCCCTGAACCATCGACTTCTTTTGCTTTGATTTTGTCCAGTTCATGATCGCCCATCAGCGCAAAATTTTCCGGCAAAGCCACCAGTTTCGCGCCCGCTTTGACCGCTTCCGCTATCAGCTTTTCGGCTTCCAGCAAATTGGCGCTGACATTGGGACTTGATGCCATTTGTATGGCCGCACATCTACTCATATTGCTCTCTCTTTAATTTGTAACTACTCAACCATCAAATACAATGGAACGCTGATGCCAAAAGTAGGCGCCTCTAGGCGACGCAGATGAATATGATGATCACAGAAAATTCGATAACAATCTTATTTAATCTTACACTCAGCGTCATCAGCGTTCTATTTTTCTAACTGCTGAGTAGTTTCTTCTTGTTGTTGTTGTAGCCATGGAAAGTCGGTAATGCCATCCCAGGTTTTCTGTAACAATCCATCATTTTTATGCATCGGAATAATTTCTGCATTCCCCCAGGGGCCTTTTACCAGATACTGGGAACCAAAGAAAAATCCCTCCTGATCTTTGCCGGTCAAAGACCGCCCGACCAAGGCCGCTATTTTACCCATAATTGTACCAGCTATAGGCACAGCATCGGCACTTTTAGGCGTGACATTGATAATGTGATCAACGGTTTGTTTAACAAGATCAGTATCCCCGCTGATGGCGATTTTTGCAGGAACGGCATCGACGACCAAATCATGAGTCGATGCGATTCCGCCTGCCAAATTAAAATGCCCCTTGATGCTGTTAAACGTCAAACCTTCCTGGTAAATATCGCTAAAATCAAGCTGCGCCCGCTTTATCCACTGAGCCAGCGCCAGCATGCCCAGTATCCTGCCGAATCCGGGCTCTATGCTTAGAATACGTCCGTTTTTAAAGTTAATATCCACCTTGCCTTTCAAGCCTGCCAGCGAGAATTGGTACGGAGCCCCGCTCCACACAACGGTGAAATCAACGGCTGCACTGGTCTCGGTCAAATCCTTGGTAATGCCCAGCTGGGCCAGCAGCGGCCCGGCGCGAGGCACATCCAGATGGCCTTCAGTATGCGTGACCGATTGCCCGCCGCTTGCTTGCCAGTCGCCCGACAAGACCAGCTTTTGATTCTCCCCGGCCAATTCTACGCCCTTAAAACCCATGCCGCCCGGTATGCGCTCGGTTTCCAATGATAACCGGCCCAGATCAACTGCCTGCCACAGCGTTTTTTGACTGGTGACGGTCAACAAAGGCATAAGTTCCGGCGATAAGATCTGCGGGGCCGAATCATCTTTCGATCCTGCCTGCTTTAATGCCGAAAGATCCAGCAACGCCATGTCCAGACTGATTCTGTCCGTGCCTTTAAAGTCGGCAGGAATCTGGACTTTTCCCTTTGCGATCGGGCTGTCTATCGCCCCGGCCCACAGATTGCCGGCATGCTTCAAAGCCAGATCGAAAACGCCTATATCGGTATTCTTCCACAAAGCATGCTCGCTATGAATCATCAGCTCCCTGATACCGTCTCCTGCGCCCTGCGCCGCAGCCAACCCTAACCAGTCCTGCAGCGCCAGCCGGTCGCGGTTGATCTCCAGTTTTAATCCTGCGTCCTGGCTCTGGGCGACTTCACCTGAACCCATCAGGACATGCCCCGAATAAATGGTCTTTTGGTTGGTATCCAACTGTATTGCCGCTTTCAGTTTATTGTCGTAATTTAACAGCATCGGCAACAACGGCTTATCGCCCAGACTAAACTTCAACGACAAGGGTACGCTTTGTTCTTGTGTTT
>CAZAUB010000234.1:0-4681 GCA_964488195.1 uncultured Methylobacter sp.
GACTGGCGCTTGTACTCAAACGGCATCACTTGCGAGTTTATCCAAGCAAAACGGGCGACCGGCCGGTCGCCCCTACTATTAAGGTCAATCAAAACCGGCCTGGTTATCGCAGAATCAACGCTTAAGAAAGTTCCTTCATTCAGCAAAGAATTCAAACTTGGAATCATACGTGACACCCTGGAGCCGTTGCTGGAAATGCGTGCATTATTGCCGGTTTGCACCCTGGATTATCAAATTTATCACATCAACATCATTAATAAAGATCAAAAAATCATCCTGCGGCTGTTGATTGAGGAGTACGGTCAATTCAATAACCGCGCCTTGCTGCAACCGGTAAAAGGCTACGACAAGGTCGTTGAGCATATTGCCGAGTTATTGACCGCAACGCTGGGCTTAACAGCCACGGATGAGCCCGCGCTGCTAAAAGCGCTGCAACTTCAAGGCCGCAAGCCTAAAGATTATTCATCAAAGCTGAATATCAACTTAGACCCCGAGATGCGCGCCGACATTGCCGGGAAATATATCTACACTCACCTGTTAAAAGCCATTAAAGTCAATGAGCAAGGCACTATTGCGAATACCGACAGCGAATTTTTGCACGACTTCAGGGTTGCGGTCAGAAGAACCCGCGCCGGACTCAGCCAGATCAAAGGCATACTGCCCGATCACATCAACGCATACTATGTTGATTTTTTCAGCTGGCTGGGACAAATCACCGGGCCAACACGGGACTTGGATGTTTATCTGCTGAATTTTGAGCGCTACAAAAGCAGTCTGCCGGATTCAATCAGGGAAGACCTTAATCCTTTATATGATTTTTTGCTCGCCAAACAGCAAAAAGCCCGGAAGGAACTGGCAAAAAAACTGCAATCGGCCAAGTATCTGTCCACCCTGTCTGAATGGAAACAGTACCTTAAAGAACCCTCATACAAACAACCGCTGGAGCAAAATGCCAAACTGACCATTAAAGAACTGGCAGACCGAAGAATATGGAAGGTTTTTACCCGCGTGTTGCAGGAAGGCGATGCCATTACCGGCTCATCACCCGCTGAAGCATTACATGATTTAAGAAAGTCCTGTAAAAAGCTGCGTTATTTAATGGAGTTCTTCCAAAGCCTTTATCCCGAACATCAAATCAAGCACCTGATTAAAAACCTGAAAGAACTCCAGGAAGTTTTGGGCGACTTTCAGGATTACGCCGTTCAGGAAAATAATCTAAAGTTGTTCAGCGAAGAAATGATGGCGCTTAATATCCCCGCCAATACCTTTTTAGCCATGGGTGTGTTGATTCAGGATCTTGAGAGCCATAGATGCCGCGCCCGCAAAGACTTTGCATCAAGATTTAAAGACTTTAAACAGGAAGAAAACCGATCTACTTTTAAGCTGCTCTTTGCATCGATAAATACGCACAGCCATCAGGATTGAGTGTAATCTAAGGTCATAGTGGGATACATCTAACCGATATTATTGTATTATTTGTAAGGTGGCGTTATTTCAGCATGGGTTGCTCGAGTAGTTGTGTTGCACTATTAACATCAGAAATAATCGTTTTTTTAACTTAGCCTGATTAAACCATTAAGGATTAAACATTATGAATAAATTCAAGTTGATAATAAGTTTTTTATTGGCAATGTTGATTGCCGGTTGTGCTGGCGGGGCAAAACATGAAAGCACCGGGGAATATCTGGATGATTCCGTGCTGACTACCAAAGTCCAGACGTCAATATTGGGTGACTCCAGACTTAAACTGCTGCAAATCAACGTTGAAACCTTCAAGGGCGTCGTGCAGTTAAGCGGGTTTGTAGACTCCGCTGCCGCTGCCGCCAGAGCGGTGGAGCTTGCAAGAACGGTCAAAGGCGTCAAAACGGTTAATAACAGCTTAATTGTGAAGTAATCACGATTACATAAGCCACCGTACACATCAGCTTAAGGCATAAAACCACGAAGAAATGCAAAAGCCAAAGCTAGCTTCGCATCCTTCGTGGATTTAATTTGCTTACATCTATTGAATATACGGACTTTCCACCCTGCTTAAGTTGATACTTATGGGGTAGCTCCGTCGTTACATCCCTCCTTTAGTTACTATTTTCCACCTGGCGCATCCCCCATCACCCGCTCGACCCATACCAGAATGAATTTGACCGATTAGCTGACGCCAAGCAGTTGTTTGTCTTTGTCGTTACGCAGGAAAATTTTCAGATCAAGCCGCTGAATTTGCATGCCCATTGCAGCTGCTAGCAAAAATCATATATCTGTTAATCAGATATATGTATCTAATAATGTCGTTTTATTAAATATAAAATTCTCTTTAAACTTCCCACCAACGTAAACGACTGGCTTTACCTTCAGGAGCATTGTCATGGCGCTGGAAAAAACACATAGAGAACCAAGAATGTCTGAAATTGCAACTCATATTTCAGACATTTTACAAGATATTAGGTTCGGCTCGATTGAAATTATTATTCACGAAGGCAAGGTTGTACAAATCGAGCGTAAAGAGAAATTACGCTTTGATAGTAAAAAATAATTACCCATTTCTACCGTAAAAAAACGGCGATTGAAAATTTTATACGATAGGTAGCAGCCTGACCGGACCACCGGATGGTACAGATTTTTTTAAGGACTAAAACTATGAAATATTTTAAACGTACCGCTTTAGCCGGCGTGATTAATCTTGCTTTATTCGGCATTCCCGATGCCCATGCCGATACCGAAGCGCTGGAACGGCGCATCCGCGAACTGGAAAGCCGTCTGGAGAAGCTGGATCAGGCCGGCAAACCTGTTGCAGCGGCTCCCGAAGTGGAAAAACTGACCCGAAAAGTGAACACCCTGGAACGTAAGCTGGAAGTGCAGGATGAAGTAACTGCCGGCACGTTCAAAAAGTTACCGGTATTCGAGGCAGGCGAGGGTGGATTTAAAATTTCTTCTTCGGATAAAAAACATCAGGTGCGGATACGCGGCGCTGTGCAAACCGACGGGCGTTTTTATGTCGAAGATAACCAATATAAGGCAACCGACAGATTCGAACTCAAGCAAGCGCGTGTCTGGTTGGAAGGTTACTTTTTTAAAGACATTTATTTTAAAATCATGCCCGATTTTGCAGCGAGCAGCAACATTGTGCCGGATGGGTACCTCGACTACGCCTATCATCCTACGGCCAGCCTGTTAGTCGGCAAGTTCAAGCCCTCAATCAGTCTTGAACGTTTACAGGGCGACTCAGACGGCACCTTCCTGGAACGCGCCTTTCCTACTTATTTGGCGAGCAACCGTGACGTAGGCATACAACTGCATGGCGCGTTCTCCAAGCCGGGCTATAAGACAGAGACTGTAGCAGGCCCTATAGATGCCAAGAATACTTTCATCTATCAGATCGGTGTCACAAATGGTTCTGGAGACGATGGCAGCCCAAATAATGATGCGAAAGACACGGATGACAATAAAGAAGTGAACGGACGTTTATTTGCCCATCCGTTTCAGCACACCGGCTACTCCTGGCTGGAAGGCTTGGGACTGGGTGTGGCGGGTTCTGTTGGCAATCCGAATGCTCAGGCTCTCAAAGCTCAGGCTACGCCGCTGGGTAGAACCACGTATCTTGATTACGCCAGCACTTATAAAGGAACCGTTGGCGGTGTTGCTAACACTGCATTCACTGCGCCGACAGCTGACGGCGCTACCAATCGCATTTATCCACAGGCTTACTGGTTTTCCGGGCCGTTCGGCGCCATTGGCGAGTATGTTATTTCGACCCAGCACCTCTCCGGTAAGAATATAAATAACAAAAGCGTAAATGTTAAGCAGAGTAATAAAGCGTGGCAAATTTTGGCTTCTTATGTGGTCACCGGCGAGGATAATAGTTTTGCCGGCGTCAAACCCATTCAGAATTTTGATCCACTGAAAGGCAAGTGGGGCGCCTTGCAGCTCGCAGCACGCTGGAGCGAACTGGATATCGATAATGATACCTTCACAGTTATTGATCCGAGCAAGTCAGCTACCAAAGCCAGAGCGTGGACGATAGGCGCCAACTGGTACCTTAACAGCAATGCCATCATTCGGGCGGATTATGAAAATGTATCTTTTGATGGCGGTGCTGGAACTTCTTCATCAAAAGTAACCGACCGTCCTAGCGAACAAGTATTCGCAACACGTTTCCAATTATCGTTTTAAACAACCTGACATAAGGCGTTTTACTCATGAAAAACAAATTTACCAATATCGTCTTTGCGGCCGTGTTAGCCGTATTGGCGGCCAGCGAGGTGCGCGCGGCGGATATAAATCTGCTCAACGTATCTTATGACCCGACACGCGAGCTGTATAAGGAATACAACACCGCCTTCGCCAAATACTGGAAAGCCAAAACCGGCGACACCGTGACTATCAATCAATCCCACGGCGGTGGTGGCAAACAGGCGCGCGCTGTGCTGGAAGGGCTGGAAGCGGATGTGGTTACCCTGGCGATAGCCTATGACATCGACCAGCTTTACCAGAAGCGCAAACTGATCCCGGAAAAGTGGCAAAGTTCGCTGCCTAACAACAGTTCGCCTTACACGTCCACCATTGTATTTGTGGTGCGTAAAGGCAACCCGCAAGGTATTAAGGACTGGAATGACATCGTCAAGCCCGGAGTCAGCGTCGTAACGCCTAATCCAAAAACCTCCGGCGGAGCGCGGTGGAACTATTTGGC
>CAZAUB010000235.1:0-4673 GCA_964488195.1 uncultured Methylobacter sp.
GCATTCCCCACGTCCATGTGGGTTAAGCAAGAGGTAGAGCAATGCAGGAGCAATTGCCGAAAACGGCATATAATACCAAATCTTTTGCTAAACTTAGGCTCTTTTTTTAACCAAGGACGACGCCTTGCTGTCTACTATAAAAATTGTGCTGGTCGAAACGACGCATCCGGGGAATATCGGTGCCGTTGCCCGTGCGATGAAAAACATGAAGATGCACAATCTCTATCTGGTTGCGCCAAAAATATTCCCCAGCGCCGACGCAACCTCCAGGGCTTCCGGCGCTGATGACGTGTTGGCGGGCGCAACCGTTTGCCAGACTTTGCAAGAGGCCATTGCCGATTGCCAAATTGTGTTTGGTGCCAGTGCCCGAGGCCGAACCATCAGCTGGCCGGAAATAACACCCAGGGAATGCGCGGAAAAAGTGTTGATCAAGGAACCCGGCAATACAGTGGCGATCGTTTTCGGACGAGAAAATTCAGGCTTAAAAAATCACGAACTGGATCTGTGTCACTTTTTGCTGCGCATCCCCTGCAACAGCGAATACAGTTCTTTAAATATTGCCGCAGCCGTGCAGGTTGTTTGTTATGAATTATTTGTCACATCCGGGCAGGCTGCCGAAGAACAAATCATGGTCGGCGATAAAGGTGAAGACCCCTTGGCTACGGCGGCGCAAATGGAATCTTTCTATGCTCACATGGCAGAAGCCTTAACCGATATAGGCTTTATGCATCCTGCCAAATCAAAATCCATTATGCGGCGTTTGCGCCGGATTTATAACCGGGTACAACTGGATATCAAGGAACTGGACATACTCAGGGGCATTTTAAGGATGTCTCAAGGCCACAAGAGGAATAACGATGTTTAACCGAATTAAAGAAGATATTGCCTGCGTTTTTGACCGCGATCCGGCGGCGCAAACGGTCTTTGAAGTGATTACCACCTATCCCGGATTTCATGCCGTTTTGATTCACCGGCTCAGCCATTTTTTCTGGCTAGTCGGATTCAGATGGCTGGCGCGATTTATTGCCCATATTGGCCGTTGGCTAACCGGAATTGAAATTCACCCCGGCGCAGTCATCGGCAGGCGTTTTTTTATTGATCACGGCATGGGCGTGGTGATCGGCGAAACCGCTGTTATCGGCGACGACTGCACCCTGTATCACGGCGTTACCTTGGGCGGAACCAGCTGGGATAAGGGCAAGCGTCATCCGACCCTGCATAACGGCGTGGTGATAGGCGCAGGGGCAAAAGTTTTAGGGCCGATTGATATAGGTGAAAACGCCCGAGTGGGTTCAAACTCGGTGGTCTTAAAACCGGTACCGGCGGGCGCAACCGTCGTCGGCATTCCAGCCCATATCGTCGATCCTAACAGCAGGGCCGCAACAGACGAGCGCGACAAGATTGCCTACAAAATGGGCTTTCATGCCTACGGCGCAACAACTGACGTGCCCGATCCCATCGCCTACGCCATTAATCACATGTTGGATCATATTCATGCGATGGATAGGCAGATAGAAACCATGCAAAAAGCGCTCAATGATGCCGGTATTAAATATGTAGAATCCCCTATTTCAAAATTGGACGGCTGCGAAATTGAGGATGGTTATGGGAAGAAAGGTTAAAGGGCGAAAGGCGAAAGGGCATTATCCGGGCTTAAGCGAATAAACATAATATCTGCGTTTATTGCGAATTGCCCAACCTTGAACCTTTAGCCTTGCACCTTTCCCCTGTTCGCCAAGGGGTATAATAGTTGACTATTTTGCTGGGTTAAGTATAGTGACAATATCTTAACGGTATTTATAGAGGATACTACTGTGCGTTTAACTACTAAAGGTCGCTATGCGGTCACTGCAATGCTGGATTTGGCTTTTCATAGTCAAATCAAACCGGTCACCCTGACTGAAATTGCGGCTCGTCAAACCATTTCCCTGTCTTATCTGGAACAACTATTTGCCCGTTTACGCCGGGCAGGTATGGTCAAAGGCGTACGCGGGCCTGGAGGCGGTTACAAACTGTGTCGCAAGGCCAGTGATATTAATATTTCTGAGATTATCGCTGCTGTCGATGAACCGCTTGATTCAACCAAATGCGGCGGCGAAGCCAATTGCCAGAAGGATCAGGCTTGTTTAACTCATGATCTGTGGATGGGATTGAGCGAACAGATTAGAACTTATTTGGAGGGCATTTCTTTAGCCGACCTGTTAGAAAAAAATCAGGTTCAGGCGGTCGCCAAAAGACAGCATCACGATGCACAGCAAACCATTGAAATTTATCGTCATCTCGAATAACACCTGCGCCGCGCTTGTAGGGGGCGACTGGCCGGTCGCCCCCTACAAGCGGCATACACACTATCCCTGGCGATATCTGAATGATCTACCTTGATCATAACGCGACCACACCGATAGATGATCGCGTTCTGGATGCGATGCTCCCCTTCCTGAAAACATTCTACGGAAATCCTTCCAGTTTATATCGTCTAGGAAGAGTCGGTCACAGCGCCATAGATGCAGCTCGAGAGCAGCTTGCAGTACTGCTTGACGTTCAGCCTGGGCAAATTATTTTTACCAGCGGCGGCACGGAAGCCAATAATCTGGCTCTGGCAATGCTGGCTCCTCAGGCCGGACTCGCCGTTTCAGCCATTGAACATCCGTCGGTTATTGAGCCTGCCCGGAATTTAAAAAGCCTGGGGCATCAGCTTACCCTGCTTAATGTCGATGCAAGCGGCCAGATAACGCAGGATGCTATCGATGAGGTTATTCGGCTAAAGCCCGGCCTGGTTTCGATGATGCTGGCCAACAATGAAACCGGCGTGGTGCAGAATATCGCTCACTATGCCAATCAGTTAAGAGCCCATGGCATCAAGGTTCATACCGACGCCGTGCAGGCGCTGGGCAAAATCCCGGTAGATTTTAATCGGCTTGGTGCGCATTTGATGTCGCTGTCCAGCCATAAAATTTACGGCCCCAAAGGCTGCGGCGCACTGGTATTTGAAAAATCCGTGGCGATAAAGCCGATCTTGCTGGGCGGCGGGCAGGAGCAAGGACTCAGGGCCGGGACTGAAAATGTCGCCGCCATCGTCGGCTTTGGCAAAGCCGCAGAACTTGCCAAAACCGAACTTGCCGAACGCCATGCGCATCTGCTAAAACTTAGAAAATTGCTGGAGCATGGCTTAAGCGCTATTCCCGGACTGACTATTTTTTCGCAACAAACTGACCGATTGCCCAATACCGTGCAGATGGGTATCCACGGCATTGATGGTGAAATGCTGTTGATGCAACTGGATCAAAAAGGCATCGCGGTTTCCAGCGGTTCAGCCTGCGCCAGCGGCTTCAGCGAACCGAGTCCGGTATTGGTCGCCATGGGTGTTGATCCTGCCCAGGCAAAAAGCGCAATCCGCATCAGTTTGGGAAAAGCCAACACCGAAGCTGAAATTTTTGAATTTATTAAACAATTAAAATCCTTAACAGGATAAAGAGGTTGTATGTCTGTCTCATTAACTGAAAGTGCCGCTCGGCAAATCAAAAAACAACTGGAAAAACGCGGCAAAGGCTTGGGTTTAAAACTGGGTGTAAAACAGTCCGGTTGCTCAGGGTATGCTTACACGATTGATTACGCCGACGCGCTGAATGATGGCGATGCGGTGTTTGAAAATTTCGACGTCAAAGTCATCGTCGCCGCAAACGACCTGGAATTTGTGGACGGAATAGAGCTGGATTACCGCCGGGAAGGCATTAATGAAGCCTTCCAGTTCAACAACCCGAACGTAAAAGGCACCTGCGGCTGCGGCGAGAGTTTTTCTGTTTAATCTAGATAATGTACGGGGCTAAAAGGTAGATTCTTTAAGGTAGGGCGTGCCGTGCGCGCCTTTTTCGAAGTCCCCCAAGCTGGGTGAGGCAACATGCCCTGCCCAGCTTGCGCCAATGCCGTTAAGTTAAGCGGGTTCTTTATTTCATATGAGAAAGAGCGTTTGCTGGAGTGCAGGCTTTGCCTGCGTTGCAGGCGAAGCCTGCACTCCAAATGCCGACATTGTGCGGCTTGCCCTCACTATTCATCCTAGTGAATATGTACCTCACGTGACTTTGTCATATCGCTTCTGCGCAAAGTATAGCGATCCGCCGACCAGCCTGTCATCCGCATGCCATCGCTGTTAAGCTGAATAAGCGTGCCTTCATCTTCAATGTAATATTGCCGTGTGGTTGATTCCTGGCGCGGTGTTAAAACAACGATTTGATTTTTATCATCCCAGCTATATTTGCCTTTTTCATAAAACTCCTTTGAGGAATCTTTTGCGGGCTGGGTCACCAACAGATAATTGTTATTTTGTTTTAACGACAACGTCGCTTTAATCCCATCGCAATCATTGCAAGGAAGATAGCCGTAAAACACACCATGAAACTCCAGATTCTTATCTATAGGGGTTAGATGGGCTGCGTGATCTGTATTTTGCTGACGGCTCATTACACGCGCATTGAGAAGTTTTTTTTGATCGGCGAGGTCTGTTTCTGCCATTGCAGGGTGTGAAGCCAAAAACAGCGTGCTGAAAAAAATCAAAGTCAGGCTTTGTATTAATTGTTTTTTTAATGCTGGCATATAAGCTCCTCTTTTGGTAATTCGGACGGCTTGTTTGGGAAGTGGTTTAGATAAGTTTACCCTGCAAACGCATCTTTTAATAG
>CAZAUB010000236.1:0-2990 GCA_964488195.1 uncultured Methylobacter sp.
CATTAAAACAGACCTTATTTGAGTTTAAAGCGCCCAAGGGTGTCGATGTTTTTTCAGATTGAAGGTAGGCAAAGGGCGAAAGGCGAAAGGCGAAAACTGCGCGACCCCTTCGCCTTTTGCCTTTCGCCTGATTTTTATGCTTTTTGATGACTTAACCAAACCTTTGGCCGACCGGATGCGGCCAACAGAGCTAGCCGATTATGTCGGCCAACAACATATCCTGAAACCCGGCAAGCCGCTTTACGAAGCTATCGCCTCGGGGCGCTTGCACTCAATGATTTTCTGGGGGCCGCCGGGTACCGGTAAAACCACGCTGGCGCGGCTCATTGCCCAGCATTCCGATGCCGAGTTCATGCCGATTTCGGCGGTGCTGTCCGGCGTTAAGGAAATAAGAGCGGCGGTAGCCGAGGCTAAAAAAATCCAGCTGGAACAACATCGGCGCACCATCTTGTTCGTCGATGAGGTGCATCGCTTTAACAAATCGCAGCAGGATGCCTTCTTGCCGCATGTAGAAGACGGCACAGTTTATTTTGTCGGCGCGACAACTGAAAACCCGTCTTTTGCACTCAACAATGCGTTATTGTCGCGGGCGCGGGTCTATGTGCTTAACGCCTTAACGGCTGATGATTTGCTGGCGGTGATCGATAAAGCCCTAATCGATAAGGTGCGCGGTTTGGGCGGATTGGCTATCGAGATGGCCGATGAGATAAAACAGCAGTTCGCCCAGGCGGCTGATGGCGACGCACGAAGATTGCTCAACTTACTGGAAATCGCCGTAGAGCTTGCCGCTGCAAAGGGCGGGCAAGTGGTTAATGAAGCCATTGCCAGGGAAGTGCTGTCGGGTGGTGTGCGACGCTTCGATAATCAAGGAGAAGAGTTTTACAACCAGATTTCGGCGCTGCATAAATCGGTGCGCGGCAGTTCGCCCGATGCCTCGCTGTACTGGTTGTGCCGGATGATGGATGGCGGCTGCGATTTGTCCTATCTGGCCCGGCGTATCGTCAGGATTGCCTCCGAGGATATAGGCAATGCAGATCCAAGGGCCTTGCAGATTTGCATCAACGCCTGGGAAGCCCAAGAGCGCTTGGGCAGTCCGGAAGGCGAGCTGGCATTGGCGCAAGCTGTTGTTTATTTGGCCTGTGCGCCGAAAAGCAATGCGGTTTATATGGCTTACAACGCGGCCATGCAGGATGCCAGACAGAGCGGCAGCCTGGGTGTGCCGGTGCATTTAAGAAATGCGCCGACCAAGTTAATGAAGTCGCTGGATTACGGTAAGGAATACCGCTATGCCCATAACGAGCCGGAAGCTTATGCAGCGGGGGAGAATTATTTTCCTGATGAGTTGATTGGTCGGCAATATTACCAGCCGGTAGATCGGGGACTGGAAATCAAGATTAAGGAAAAATTAAGGCATTTGAAGGCATTGGACAAGAATGCGAAATAAGTGAGTGACTACTCGACAGCTGGAAAATAGCAGCGTAGATTGCACTTCGGAGTTGAATCCCCTTGTATTGACTGATGGAGGCATAAAAATGGCGAAGTTACCAAAACCGTCGTTCGTGCGGGAATTTCGTGATCAGGCGGTGAAATTATTCCGTATTCCAGAAAGGTACGCGATGCATACCCGTCCCGGATTTTTCCTTTTCCACGGCTCGATGGCAAAAGTAAAGACCCCTTTGTTTCCTCATAGGTGCGAAAGGGATTTACCGTGATAAATCTACAACGAACGATCACTCAATTGAATTTGCCAGTAATTCCGTTCGGTGAGTTGAAGTCGTACCTTGACAAGGTGGCTGAAATCATTCTGGAAGTCAACCTAACATCCACTGAACGAATTAAAATTCCCGAGTTGCGTGATGTGATAGAGGTCTTTGCAAAGTTACTGGTTAACCACGCATCAGTACCGCTGCCAGATGCAGTCGCAAGCAGAAGCGTAATCGAACAATACAACGCTAAGATTGTCTTTAACTTAATTTGACCATGCCTTCGTTTGGCGATAGTATATGAGCTATGATTAGATCAATCCATGACGATGAAACAAACAGGGTTTGGAAAGGCGAATTTTCGAAAAAGTTACCGGTTCAAATTCAGTCTGTGGCTCGGCGCAAGCTGCGTATGATCAATAATGCCAAGTGTATTAACGATTTGCGTATTCCGCCCAACAACCGGCTGGAGTCTTTAAAGGGCAATCGTAAAGGGCAATGGAGCATCCGCATTAATGACCAGTGGCGGGTATGTTTTGTCTGGAACGATGGTCATGCGGAACGTGTAGAAATTTGCGATTATCATTGAGGAGGCAATATGAATAGATTACCCAATATTCACCCCGGCGAGGTGCTGCGTGAGGAATTTCTCATCCCGCTGAAGATTAGCCAGTATCGCTTGGCAAAGGAGGTTGGCGTTACCGATGCGCGTATTTCGGCTATTTGCGCGGGAAAGCGGGCTATCACAGCGGATACAGCCTTACGGCTGGCGGCATTTTTTGGCACCTCGCCCGGTTTCTGGCTTGGTTTACAAGCCGATTACGATACCGAAGAGGCTGAAACCTTGCTGCATGATGCGCTTTTGAATATTCGTCGTTTTGATTCTGTGGCTGCGTAACGCGGCATAACAAATTTGACGTGGCTTAAAAGTCCGTTCAAATCCGCTTGATCCGTGTTCTATTAATTAGAGCCAGCAATTTATTTAGAAAAAATTGTTGAATTTCTATAAAATCCCTCATTACTGTAACAACCTTTCAGATCAAGTCTACATGGACCTAAAATTTCTCGATTTCGAACAACCCATCGCTGAATTAGAAGCGAAAATTGAAGAACTCCGCAATGTGGAGTTTGACAACAACATTAATATT
Organism: uncultured Methylobacter sp.; assembly: GCA_964488195.1. Lineage (GTDB taxonomy): Bacteria > Pseudomonadota > Gammaproteobacteria > Methylococcales > Methylomonadaceae > Methylobacter_A. The sequence goes on from CAZAUB010000236.1 coordinate 2,852, forward strand.
TCCGATGCGCTTAAACAGCTGGAAGAACGAAGCCAGGCACTGACCGAGTCGATTTTCACCAATCTTTCCGATTGGCAGATTTCCCAGTTATCCCGGCATCCGGGCCGTCCTTATACGCTGGATTATGTGGAGCATATTT
>CAZAUB010000236.1:3000-4672 GCA_964488195.1 uncultured Methylobacter sp.
GACCGGGCTTATGCCGATGATCCGGCGATTATTTGTGGCTTGGCGCGCCTCGACGGCCGGCCGGTTATGGTGATCGGTCATCAAAAGGGACGCGACACCAAGGAAAAAATCTATCGCAACTTTGGTATGCCGCGCCCGGAAGGTTATCGTAAAGCATTGCGCATGATGAAAATGGCGGAGCGTTTTAAAATGCCGGTCATTTGCCTGATTGATACACCGGGGGCTTATCCGGGTATCGGCGCGGAAGAACGCGGTCAGAGCGAAGCAATCGCCAGAAACCTGTTTGAAATGGCCAAGCTGAAAACACCGATTATCTGCACCATTATCGGCGAAGGCGGTTCCGGCGGCGCGTTGGCTATCGGTGTCGGCGACCGTTTAATCATGCTGGAATACAGCACCTATTCCGTTATTTCTCCGGAAGGCTGCGCATCGATTCTGTGGAAAAGTGCGGATAAATCACAATTGGCGGCCGAGGCGATGGGTATTACGTCGGATCGTATTCGTGAACAGGGCTTTTTGGATGAAGTCGTCAGGGAACCTTTAGGCGGCGGGCATAGAAATTTTAAAGTTATTGCGTTGAATCTAAAGGAAGCGCTGGTTCGTCACATGCGCGAATTGATGAAGCAACCTATTGATACGGTAATGGAAAAACGCTATCAGCGGATTATGGATTTTGGGGTTTTTGAGGAAGCCGGGAAGTAGGGCGTAGGTGCAAGGCGAAAGGCGAAAGGCGAAAGGTTCGTTCCTCTGCGGGGACTGCGTCCTCAAATTTGATCTTGGGAATGAACGACAAAGGTTTTATATCGCTTATAGCGGCGGGGTAGATTCCCATGTTTTGCTACATTTATGTGCATCAACACCTCAACTCAAAGGTAAAATTACCGCTATTTACGTACATCATGGCTTGCAGGCAGAGGCCGAATCCTGGGCTAGGCATTGTGAAAAAACGGCTAAAGATCTGGGTGTTGAATTTTTAACGCTACGGGTTAATGCCAAGGCCGCGCCGGGCGAAAGCCCTGAAGAAGCTGCCAGAAACGCCCGATATGCGGCTTTAAAATCGTTAATTAAAGTTGATGATGTATTGCTGCTTGCCCAGCACCGGGAAGATCAGCTGGAAACGGTGTTGCTGCAATTGTTTCGCGGCAGCGGCTTGCGCGGGCTTTCCGGGATGCCGGAGCGTCAGGCTTTCGGTTCGGGCGTTATGCTCAGGCCTATGTTGAATACGCCCAAACAGGCGATTAGCGATTACGCTGATGCGCATCAATTAAGCTGGGTTGAAGACCCCAGCAACCAAAGCAACGATTATGACCGTAATTTCCTGCGCAATGCGGTTGTGCCGGTATTAAAGCAACGCTGGACTGCAATCGATAAAACCGTGGCGCGTTCGGCAAAGCATTGTGCGGATGCGCAGGTGCTGGTCGAGGAAGTCGCAGATGAGCTGTTTAGTGCAGCTTTTAATCCAACAGATCAAACATTGTGCATCAGTCGGCTAACGGAGCATCTCCACCACCCGCAGCAACTTATCATCAGGCATTGGTTCCGGCGCCTAGGATTAAAAATGCCCGCGCAGGCTTTTGTTGAACGGATTCTAAACGAGGTGGTTGCGGCAGCCGGGCATCGCGATCCGGTATTGTCAGGGCAAGGCTACAGCATTCGCCGTTATCGGGATAAG
>CAZAUB010000237.1:0-4658 GCA_964488195.1 uncultured Methylobacter sp.
CTGACTGATTTTTCGGTAAAAACAGGCTTATTCCGTATTGAAAGAGACTGAGACTTACTTATTTTGTATGGATTAGGTAAAATCAATCAGCTGGAGCTACCTCGGTATTTTTTAAAAAAGCGTGGCTCACTGTTTGTTTAAGGGGGCTTTAGGTTTGCCGGTAATGCCCCTCACCAATAGGATTTTTTACATCATTGATAATGGGAAGCCTTCAATCATCCATTCGTCCCCCATTAACAAAGGGGTGCTCTTTTTGTTGTGTACCGTGTGCGTACCTATTTTTTGCATAAAACATGTCGATTACTGAACTAAGCTCCGAAACCAAACGTCGTAGAACCTTTGCTATTATCTCCCACCCTGACGCAGGTAAAACCACTATCACCGAAAAACTGTTGCTGTTTGGCGGCGCGATTCAGTTGGCTGGCTCGGTAAAAGGCCGTAAAGCGGCGCGTCATGCGACCTCTGACTGGATGGAAATGGAAAAGGAGCGGGGCATTTCGGTGACCACCTCGGTGATGCAGTTTGAGCATAAAGACTGTATTATTAACCTGCTCGACACGCCCGGCCATGAAGACTTCTCCGAAGATACTTACCGCACCTTGACGGCGGTCGATTCCGCATTGATGGTGATAGACGTTGCCAAAGGCGTTGAAGATCGAACCATCAACTTGATGGAAGTGTGCCGTTTGCGCACCACGCCGATTCTGACCTTCATTAACAAGCTGGACAGGGAAGGGCGCGAACCCATCGAATTGATGGACGAGGTTGAAAACGTCCTGAACATCAAATGCGCGCCGATGACCTGGCCTATCGGTATGGGCAAACGCTTTAAGGGCGTTTATCATCTATATAAGGATGAAATTCACCTGTTCAGCGCCCAGCATGGCGGCAAGATTGCCCAGGCTGAAATCATCAAAGGCTTGGATAATCCAAAGCTGGACGAACTGCTGGACGATCAGGCCCAAGAACTCAGGGATGAAATCGACTTGGTCAAAGGCGCAAGCCATGAATTCGATCTTGAAGATTATCTGGCAGGCAAGCTGACGCCGGTTTTTTTCGGCTCAGCCATCAACAATTTCGGGATTATTGAATTACTTGATGCGTTCGCCGAATATGCGCCGTCCCCCAGACCCAGAGAGGCAGAACAACGCACGGTTTTACCGGAAGAGCCCAACTTTACCGGCTTTGTTTTTAAAGTCCAGGCCAACATGGATCCGTCTCATCGGGATCGGATTGCCTTTTTAAGAGTGTGTTCCGGTAAATTCGACAAGGGCATGAAGATCCATCATGTGCGTATCGGCAAAAACATCCAGGTCGCCAACGCGATCACCTTTCAGGCCGACAGCCGGAAAAGCGTCGAAGAAGCGTACCCCGGCGACATTATCGGCCTGCATAACCACGGCACCATCCAGGTCGGCGATACCTTTACCCAGGGCGAAACGCTCAAATACGGCGGCATTCCTTATTTTGCGCCGGAGCTATTCCGTCGGGTGATGTTAAAAGACCCGTTAAGAGCCAAAGCCCTGCAAAAAGGCTTGGTGCAGCTGACCGAAGAAGGCGCGACCCAGTTATTCAGGCCGTTAAAAAATAATGACCTGATTTTGGGCGCGGTCGGTGTTTTGCAGTTTGACGTGACCGCGTTCAGGCTTAAAAGCGAATACAATGTCGAATGCGTTTATGATGCGATACCCATTTCAGCGGTGCGCTGGGTCAGTTCCGACAAACCAGCCAAGCTGGAAGAATTCAAGAACAAAGCCTTTGATAATCTGGCCGAAGACGGCGGCGGTTATCTGGTTTATGTCGCCAACAGCCGGGTCAATTTGCAACTGACCGAAGAGCGCTGGCCGGATATTAAGTTTAGTGCAACGCGGGAGCTGTAGATTACCTAAGCTCATGGCGGCGACCAGCACGGAACATAAAGTGCAGGTACAGGATGTTATTTTAATGGAAAATCATAAGCATGTTTGTTAAGTGGTGGTTGTTTTTTTATCTGATCATTTTAGGCTTTTTAAGCCTGAATCCTTGGTTGCTCCCCGATCCTAGGCAGGCAATAGGATCTATTACCTGGGATCTACTTGATCATGCAGCTGCCTATGGCTTGTTATCAGTCTTGATGATGCTCGCGTTTAAACGGCAGTATCGACCCTGGGTGATGACAAGCATCGTAATTTTGGCCTCAAGTCTGACCGGCGTTTTGTTTGAATATTGCCAGTATTGGCTGACTTCGACTCGGCAGTTTTCATTTTTTGATGCTGCCGCTAATATGTGTGGCGCGGTGCTGGGTGTAATTGTCTTCTGGGGTGTGCGGGTTTATCGTAAACGCTCTTTATGATGTGTGGTGATTTTCAAGAACGCTGGCCGGCTATTATAAATTCAGTGCGACGTGGGGATTGTGTAAAGAGGCTTCCGCCGCGGAAACCAGTGCAACGAGTCACCTAAGTAGCAATCCCTTAATCTTGGTAAAGTGCTGGTCTTTTGTATAAACCGGCATGCCTTGTTGAAAGGCGACTGCGGCAATCCAGATGTCATTGGTAGGGATTGGTGTTCCATTATTTTTTAGTTGGTCGAGAATTAAACAGTAATACTCTGCTGTTTGTTCATCAATACCGTATAGCGTGACTCTGGGCGAATCAAGAAACTGGTTGAGTTCCTGGCGATTGGTTTTTTCTTTATTTCCCGCCTTAAAACCAGAAAGTAGTTCACCTATTGAGATTGCTGTAATGCCAATATCGGCGACATGTTGAAGAGTCTCAATTATTTCAGTATCGCCTCGCATAGCGTGAGAGTAAATATTGGTATCAATCAATATAGCGTTCATTTCCAAAGCTCATCATCACAGGCCCTTTCACTATCAATTTTTCCCTGGATTTTTTGAAATTCGCTATCAGTCCACTGACCGAAAAGAAAATCTAAATCGTGGTATTCCTGGGTGAAAAGCTTTTTTTTATGTAGCCCTGTATGTTCTTTTAATGCATCAAGCACCAGTTGATTGACACTTTTCCCGCTTGCTTGCGCTTGTTGTTTGAGTGTTATTGCCAGATCGGGATCTATTCCGCGTATAGACAGGTTGCTCATGTTTGCTCCTTGTTATAAGTGAATGCAGTCTGCTTGCATGTTATGAGTGCGCTGGTGATTTGTCAATAAGTGATGGCCGGTGGTGTGGGAAAGGTAACGGGCGCAATCCTGTCACCCCGACCCGATCAGAAGAAAAACCTACGCATTATCATCAAACAGTTTTTTTCCGGCCAGTTCCAGTTGATGTGGCGGTTGGTTTTTTTGAGAGCCGTCGTGAGCGTCCATGTGTCCCGTTGTTAAACCTGATTGTTCAAGTTGGTTTTTCAGATAATCAAGGTTGTGTTTGATCAGTTCAGTCGTTTGTGTGTTTTGGCTCTTGAAAAAAGTATTGATAACATCATTTCGGTAAGAAACCAGGCAATGAATCGTGCCCAGTTCCGGCGGTGTAATGGTGATATTAACGGACCAGTCGTTGCTGCCGGATTGTTTTTTGTTTTCCTTGTCCCGCTGTATTTCAATCTTGACCGACTCGGCCTGTTGTCGATCAATAAAGGGAATGTCGATGATCCATTGTTGCTTGGGGTTATCTTCCTTGGGCAGGGACATCAATTGATCCAGCACTAGCTTGGCAACGGTATTTTCAGTTTTATTTTGCAGGTTCTTGAGCAGCTCAAGATCGACTTGACTGTGTTGTTGTTCGCCTTGGGTGGTAAGTTCCTGCTTTAAAGCGTGAATAAATTTAAGCAAATTGGCTTTAAAATCATCGGCGCTTGCTCCTTGTATGGCTCCCTGCATTGTTCCCGGCAGTGCGGCTTTTTCACCTGCATCCGTTGCCTTGACTAAAGCGTCTGCTTTGGGTGTGCTCGGCAACTTGTCCAGGCGTTGCTCTGCCGCCCCCATTTTGGGGGTCGTACCTTCTGTATCCATGCCGTTATCAGTCAGGTTCGATCCTGGAGATGCTAATTCGGCTTCGGCAAGCAGCTTTGAATTAGTAACGGGCTGCTCCATACTGGGATTGTTAGACAAGGGCTGTTTTGGCGTCAGGCTCTGTAATATTTCAGCGGCAATGCGTTGCAATGATTGGGGCACGCTTTCATTTTTTATCAGTCGGGGTAACTCTTTAATTAATTCAGCTTGAGCCATTGCAGGCGACAACTTGGCCTCAAGAAACAGCCCCGAATTGACAATGGATTGCTTAAGACCCTGACTGGTAATCAACTGCTCTTTTGGCGGCAGGTTCTGGATTATTTTTGCGGCAATATCCTTTAGGGCCTGGGGAACACTTTCATTTTTCATCAGTTTCGGCAAATCTTTTATTAACTGATTTAAAAAGAGGGGTGCAGCTTCATGTCGAGGTAGAAACTGTTTTATAAACTCGGCTACCTTGGCTTCTGGAGTGTTACTGGCGGCAGGAATGATTTTAAATTCCGGGGTGGTTCCGGCTTTGACGATTTCCAGATTCAGGTTTTGCCCGACTTTTAAATCCGAAGGCGCATTGGTCAGTTGAGCTCGATCAATATTGATCAGGCCAACTTGCTTATTGCCGGTTTCGGCTGTTGATGGGGTCGGGGTATTGCTAAAAACCTGTAACTGGATTTTAGTGCCGATGATGCTGATTATTTTTGCGTCTAATGGCTGTTTTA
>CAZAUB010000238.1:0-4648 GCA_964488195.1 uncultured Methylobacter sp.
AGTACAGCCCTCCGAAGGCTGTGGTCGGACGTTCGAATCGTCTCGGGCGCGCCATTTATGCATGAGAGAATATGCACCTCTTTGTTGCTTTTCTTTGAGCAGCCAATCCGCTTAGGCCGGATTTTTCATAACTACCAGCGCATGGCCGGATCAGGCTCACAGTAGACCACTCGTTAGCTTTTAATCTGACAGAATGAGCATAAAGGTTAAAAGATGCAAAGACTCAGATCATACATCTGTAGCTATCCCTTTGGCTTTACTGGGATAGAAAACTTTAGAATTTCCTTCTACACAATACGGTATAGTTGGATGTGGTCATAAATAAATGCTGGTTACCAACAGAGTTTTTTCGAAAAAACTAAAAAAGCCATCACAAAGTGTTTAGTTTTGTGTATAGTTACATTAAATCCAGCCTCTGTATAAAATGGTAGTAATTAACATGACAGATCGAACCGGCATACTTAAGAATTCCCCGCTCGTTTACGCATTAGCTTCAATTCGCTTCGCTCCTTGGCCGTTTATGGTCGAAAAAATTAGCACAATTCACGATGAGCTGCGTGATATTACACCCTTGATTAAACATATCCAGGTACAGCCGCTCGATTTGAGTGGTCAAACAGTACGTGCAGAAGGAGCCGCTCCGGCCGCATGGGTGTTCATGTCGAGTGACCGTTCGCACGGTTTTCATTTGACGCCAGATCAATTGCTTGTTTTCTCCAGCAAGTACCGTCGCTATGCAGACTTTGAAAAAATTATTGGCAAAGGACTAGAAGTGCTATTGAAATATATGCGCTTTGTGGACGTGATCAACATTGGTGTGCGATATGTGGATCATATCAAAATGCTCGAAGAAGAAAAGCCTCAAGACTACATCAAGGAAGGCTTACTACCGGCAGACTTCGATGGGTTAGAACGCATGGGCGGCCTGATCACCGGATTGTACAAAGTCGATGAGGTGGAATTGCGCGTACGTTGCGATACTCAACCGGACGCACTGTCTGTCCCAGAAGACATGATTGGCGTACTTGCCATGACTCAAGAACCTAGCAAACCACTTCAACTTAAAATGTTAACAAACAGAGAATTTTTACTGGATATGGATGCAATCAAAAATTATCCAACACTACAACGCATGGACGACACTCAAGTTATTCTCCAGCAGCTTGAATTGCTGCACCAAGTAGCAAACAGGTTCTTCCGTCATAAAGATGTGTGCACTGATTACGCCTTCAAGTTATGGAAGGGCGAGGACTGACAATGGCTACGACGACAGTCGCAAATATGGACTACTCATATTTCAGCACCCCATCGATAATTAATGAGCTAAGGTCAAATAAATCTTCCTCACCGTCATTCCGCGTTGAAGAGTTTTTTTTAACGAATAAAGTGGCGACCACGCAGCCCACTCAATCGAAACAGACCTATGCACTCGTTTTAATTGACGGTCAGCCGCTTGTCATCACGCAAAACACAGAAGTACAAATTGAAAAGCCACTAAATAACACGAACATACAATCTGTTGCCCCACTTGCCGTACGACTTGATCTAATTAAGTCGCGTCTTGCTTTGTCGGTCACACAGCTGGCTGAGTTGTTCGGCGTTACCCGTAAGGCAATATATGATTGGTATGATGGTGCAGAGCCGCGTAGCGCAGCTACAATCCGTATGGAGTTACTGATTGATATTTTGAATACGGCACCAGAAAGAATTGACCTACGACGACTAAAGGCTGTTTGGAATATCCCTGTTTCCGGGAAATCCTTTCTCGCAGTATTTGGCGATGACAAATTAGATCCCACCGCCCTTCGGACACTCCTTAAAGAGAAGCTAGATGAACTTTATCCTAGATTGGTTGCAACAACTAAAGCGATGCAAAAAACAACCACTCAATTGGGTGAAGCCCACCTTGCAGAATTTGATAGAAGAACCGATTTCAGCTGATGTAGCCTCAATTCTACTGAGAGCAATCGAAGAAAAAAGATGGTGGCAAGGATCGGTTATCAATGCTATCCATCTTCCGCCTAGCTTGGAAGAGCATAGGAAGAGCGACTATTGGGTGATCGCATCGCAAGCTTGCAATATCTACAACCCATGCTTCGACAAAGTCCCTGTTTTTGAATTAATGGGTGCCCGCCTGATTGAGAAATGCAACCCTCAAATGAGCAAAGGCGACAATCCTCGTATTCTTCACGTTGAAGCTCGAGTAGAGAATGAAGTTATGGCTCTGGAGCTCGATATTCAGAAACGCTGGTGGTTACCACGAACGTTATTAGCTGAGCTTCATGCACCGAAATTCCATATCCGCGATGCCAGACGAGATATTGACTCAGACTGGTTCAAAAATCTGTGGCTAGATAATTTTGCCGGTTGGTTAGCTCGAAGCTATACGCGCCCAGCTCTTCCTAACGCATTTAACGATGCAATGCGCAACTCGCGGCTCGAAGTGGTTCTTAAAGACAAGCTCATCAAACATAAGGATGCTTTATACGGCATTTATCTGTCAGTAGAGTCCGACGCTGACAATGTATGGAATGGAATTCTCGGTGAAATGCCACCGCCTTATCTACTCGAAATAATGTTAGTAACTTACGAAAATGGCGACCCAGAATCACTAAAAAATGAATTAGTTGACCATCTTTTCCAAAGCGAAATCCAAGATCCAGACGACAATACCAAAAAAATAACTCGCGCGAACTTAGCGCTGAGAAACAATATCCGTATCGTCAAGTCCGCAATTGATGCAAATACTATTGCTGGAATCAGCCTTCTCGATCTGAAAGACTTCATTCGCTATTCTTTCGTCGATCATCTGTCTGATTCGTCTATGGCTGCTGGTTAACACCGTAAGGCGTTAAATGCTTCAAAACTACAACGCTGTAAGCCGCATTATTTGTAGCGAGTAGCCTGGATGGAGCTTGCGGAATCCGGGGCGTCGTGGCTCTGATTATCCCGTATTCCGCTACGCTATATACGGGCTACATGATCCAAGTCCAACTCTAAAACCTACAGAACCTTTTCCAATACTTCCAAGCACAAATCCGCAACTTTAGGTGTCCATAGCTCTGGATTCGCCGGAAACTCCTTGCTGACTCGAGTGCGCCGGTAACCGCGCCGTTGGTAAAAAGCGAGCAATTCGTGTCTGCATGCGATGACGGTAATAACCGATTTATTAACCGCCCAGGCTTGCTGTGCGGCTCGCTCCGCTGCTTCCAGCAATTGCTGGCCTATGCCTCGTCCCTGTAATCGCGGCCTGACTGCCAGCATGCCGAGGCAAACCTGCTCCGCCTGTTTTTGCAAATGCACCGAGCCGATCAGTCCCGCCTCAGCCTTGCACAGCAGAAACATCGAATCGTCAGTTGAGATCAATTGCAGGATTTCTTCTGTGTCGGTTCTGCGCCCGGCCAGTAAATCGGCTTCTGTCGTCCAACCTTGTTGGCTGGATTCGCCGCGATAAGCCGAGTTAACCAGAGCGGCAATTTGCCCGGCATCGTGTTTTTCTGCCTTGGATATCGATAGCGTCATAATCAAAGCAGCATCTCCACAGCATCGCACTCGTCGGCGGTCAGTTCAAAATCGAAGATAGCCAAGTCTTCGCGCATGTGGCTTTCCGAGGTGGTGCCGGTTAACGGAATAATGTCGATTTGGCTCAGGTAACGGAAAAATATCTGCGTAGCGCTGCGCCGGTATTTCGTCGCCAGCGTTTGCAGCGTGGCGTGAGCCAAGACATTGGGATTGGCGGTCAGCGTCCAGAAGCTTTGGTAAATGATCCGGTGTTCCCGGCAAAAATCGCGGATGGCGCGGTCGTAACCGGTCTGCCCATAAAAACGGTTTTGGATAACGGCTGGTTTGATCGTGGTATTTCGATACAAAAGCTCAAACTGCTGGGGATCATAGCAATTGCTGATCCCCAATTGCTTGGCGCCGCCGCTGTGAAATACCTGCTCCATCGCCTGCCACACTTCCATTGTGTGCTGTTGGTTTGGCAGCGGCGAATGCAGCACCAGACAATCCAAATAAGTGGTTTGCAGATTTTTCAGCGAGGCCTGGAATGATTGCGCTACTTGCTCGCTAAGGTCGGCGTTGGGGTCATAGGGTACTTGCATCGGATCTTGGCCGCTCAACGACGTGAATTTGCTTTGTAGATAAAGCTCACTGCGAGCTATCCCGCGACTCAGGGAAGCTGCTACGCCGTCGCCGACACCTGCTTCGTTGTAATGCTTGGGCTGGCAGGCGGTATCGATGCCGCGAAAACCCAGTCCGACAGCTTGTTCGACCAGTTTCGCCGTGAGGTCTTTCTTCCAGGCTGTACCGTAAATAATCCGGGGCATCCGTACGCCGTAAGCGGACGTTAAAAAGTCTTTAGGGTTCATAAGCATTCCAGGGGAAATATTGAGCTTCGGGCTACTGTCTATCTCGTCTTACATCTTACGGTTAGCTTTCCTAAATCAAGCTGGACGAGGTTTGTGAACTCATACGGTCAAATTTAAAGCGCCTCCTGTTGGCGCCCTACCTTCTGTCGTACTCACGCCCCTTACCTACATCTGACCTCCATGGATGGAGCGAATGCAGAATGATTGCCAGGAGCAATCACTGCCATTTAGGCATAATCCCGCTCGCCAAACAACGCGGTGCCGATTCTGACAATAGT
>CAZAUB010000239.1:0-4639 GCA_964488195.1 uncultured Methylobacter sp.
GTGGTGCATATTTCAGGCAAATACCCCGCCGTTAATCTGTGTCTAGCCATCGTGTTGCCTGTTTGCAAACATCCTACCAATACCAACGGCGTGATCGTCTATGATCTGTCCGTTGATCCCGAGCCGATGCTTAGCTTATCGGTTGGAAGTTGTCAGCAACGAATCTTTACAGCAACGGCAAACTTGCCGGAAGGCGTGGCAAGAATCCCGTTAAAAACCGTGCATATCAACAAATGCCCTGTCTTGGCCCCCGTGTCTGTCATCAGGCCGGAGGATGCGCAGCGGTTGGAGATCGATCTGGCGTTATGCCAAGCCAATATCGACAAGATTAAAGTCGCTACCGGACTGGCTGAAAAGCTGGCGGCTGTGTTTAGCGGTCAGAGCTACGCCGAACAAGACTCTGATCCCGATCTGGAAATTTACAGCGGCGGGTTTTTCTCTGATAACGATAAAAAGCAAATGCTCAAAATCAGGACTATGCCGTCTGAACAACTAGCCAAGTCTGCATTCAAGTTTACCGATAGCCGATTGCCGGAAATGCTGTTTAGATACCGCGCCCGAAATTATCTCCAAACCCTGAATGCTGATGAACAACTAAGGTGGAATGCGTTTTGTGTTGACCGGTTAACCGGGCGTCAGGCGGGTGCCGGCATTTTGCTCGATGATTACTTCAGTCGATTGGAGGAATTGCGTAGCGCCGACAATGTAAATGCAGTGATTATTAACGCCTTGGAAGCTTATGCGCGTGAGAAAATGGCGGCGCTGGGTATTAGCCAATGAAATATAGGTTGCCAAATGCTGAGAATGCTCTATAATGCCCCAAATCAATCGCGGGGTGGAGCAGCTTGGTAGCTCGTCGGGCTCATAACCCGAAGGTCGTAGGTTCAAATCCTGCCCCCGCTACCACATAGAACTGCATGAAGCGGTTGCCGGGAACCCCATTTTGGGGTTTTTTATTTTCTGGGCTTTGGTGATTTAAAAGCTTGCAGTTGAATGTTAATGGAAGAGCCTTCGGCTCTTTTTTTTTGTGCGAAAGTAAGTGAGGAAAGATGAAACAGGCTCCTGAGCATTTGGTTAATCTAATTGAGCCAATTGTTGAAGGTTTAGGTTATGAATGCGTAGGCATTGAATATAATCCTCATCCTAAACATGGCCTGTTAAGAATCTATATTGATAGTGAGAACGGAATTTTGGTTGAGGACTGCACCAAAGTCAGTCATCAAATCAGTGGGGTCATGGATGTGGAAGACCCTATATTAGGTAACTATCATTTGGAGATTTCTTCGCCGGGTGAAGACCGGCCTTTTTTTAAAGTGAGCCAGTTCGAACGGTATATCGGCAGTACGGTATTGGTTCATTTATTTAAAGCCATAGATGGCCGTAGAAAAATTACAGGCCTGATAGAAAAAGTTGAAGGTGATATTATTACCCTTCGACAGGGCTCTCCTGAGTGCAGCCGAAGGGCTCAGGACGGGCGCTTACAGGAAGGCGGTCAGGTTTTTGAGGTTCCATTTATCGCGATGAGTAAAGCGCGTTTGGTTCCTGAGTATTTAATTGAAAAAGGGGGGCGCAGTGGCAAATAAAGAAATTTTGTTGGTGGTGGATGTTTTTTCTAATGAAAAAGATATTGAAAAAGAGATTATTTTCCAGGCCATAGAGTCAGCATTGGAAGCGGCTACAATCAAGCGTCACGCGAACCAAATTAAAGCCCGTGTCAGCATTGACAGAAAAACCGGCGACTACGTTACCTATAGAGCCTGGGAAGTAGTTGACGCCAACAGTCAAATTGACGGCGACGTGGAGTCTCCGGAAACGCAGGTGTTGTTGGAAGTTGCAAGACTTGATAATCCGGATGTCCAAGTCGGTGATTTGGTAGAAGAGGAGATTGAATCCGTCGATTTCGGACGTATCGCTGCGCAGACGGCCAAGCAGGTTATTATTCATAAAGTCAGGGAAGCTGAGCGCAAGAAAATTGTTGATGCCTATCAGAGTCGCGTGGGCGAGCTGATCACCGGTATCGTAAAACGGATTGAAAAGGGTAGCGTCTATCTGGATTTGGGTGGACATGTAGAAGCGTATATTGCCAAAGAAGACATGATTCCCCGTGAAGCCATTCGCATTGGCGACAGAATCAGGGGGTATTTGAAGGATGTACGTTCAGAGCCTCGCGGCCCGCAATTGTTTGTCAGTCGGACTGCACCGGAATTGCTGGTTGCCTTGTTCCGTCTTGAAGTGCCTGAAGTGGGCGAAGGCATGATCGAGGTGATGGGCGCGGCGCGTGATCCCGGTTCCAGAGCCAAGATTGCCGTCAAAGGCAATGATCCCAGATTGGATCCAGTCGGCGCTTGCGTCGGCATGAGAGGATCGAGAGTGCAGTCGGTTTCCAATGAGCTGGCCGGAGAGCGCGTTGATATTATCCTTTGGAATCAAAGTGATGCTCAGTACGTAATTAATGCCATGTCACCGGCCGAAATCCAGTCCATCGTTGTCGATGAAGACAAGCACAGCATGGATCTGGCGGTCAGTTCAGACAATCTGTCTCAGGCTATAGGTCGCGGCGGACAAAATGTACGTTTGGCAACACAGCTGACTGGTTGGGAATTGAATGTAATCGATGCCTCCAAGGCAGAAGAAAACAGCGAAGCCGAGGCTGACAAAATAAAGCAGTTGTTTGTCGAGCAGTTGGATGTCGATGAAGATATTGCCTTGATTCTGGTTGAAGAGGGTTTTAATACGGTTGAAGAGATCGCCTATGTTCCGGTCAGTGAAATGCTGGAAATTGAAGGCTTTGATGAGGATCTTGTTAATGCGCTCAGAAGCCGCGCTAAAGATGCCTTGCTGATTAGTGCCATTGCCGCTGAAGAAAAAATAGAAACGGCCGAGCCTGCACAGGATTTGCTGGAAATGGAAGGCATGGATAGGGATTTAGCTTATGACTTGGCAAGTCACGGTATTATTACGATGGATGATTTGGCAGAGCAAGCGGTAGATGATTTGCTGGATTTTGCAGGAATGAATGAAGATCGGGCGGCAAAATTGATTATGAAGGCGCGTGAGCCTTGGTTTGCTGAGGAACAGGCGAGTAGGTAAGGGGTATGAAATGAGTAATAAAACGGTACGGCAATTAGCTGAGGTGGTAAAAATACCTCTGGAACGATTATTAGAGCAGCTGAAAGAAGCGGGATTATCTGCGAGCGCCCCTGATGATGTGATCAATGAAGACGAAAAGATGCAGCTACTTGCGCATCTGCGCAAACGCCATGGTAAAGATGAGGGCGAGGCCGAAGGTACTTTGAAACGGGTGACTTTAAAGCGCAGAACGGTCAGTGAACTTAAGCAGGTCAGCGTCCCCGGCAGCACTACCAAAACGATCAGCGTTGAAGTTCGCAAACAGAAAACGTATATCAAACGTAGTGAAGTAGCCGATACTGACGAACAAAGAAACTTGGAGTTGGCTAAGCAGGCTCTTAACGAGCAGGTACAGGCAAAAGAAGTCGTTTTGGAACAAAAGCAAGAAGAGTTGATAGTTGAACCGGCTGTGGTCGCCGTTGAGGCTAAAGTCACCAGCGCACCTGAAGTTGCTCGCATCGGCTCCCTACCGATTGCGACACTTCCGCCATCCCTGGCAGTCGAAGAAAAGATTGAAGTCCTGCTGGTTAAGGAAGAAAAGAAAGTTGACCATGAAAAGCCGGTTAAAGCCAAAGAATCGACAGAAGCCAGAAAAAAGCAGCATGAAAAAGATCTAAGGCTTGAAGAGTCCATCAAAAGAAATGCTGACAAAGTAAGGCAGCAGGCAACAGCCAAACAAGAAACGCTGCATAGAAAAAAACAGGACGAAGGATCACACGCTGGAGCGGGTGGCAGAGACAGTAGGAAACCCAAGAAAAAAGGCAAGAAGACGGAGCGCGTCAATGTAAAGTCTGATGGCAAACATCAATTTGAAATGCCGGTTGAACCTATCGTAAAAGAGGTCACCATACCGGAAATGATTATTGTGTCCGATCTTGCACAAAAGATGAGTGTTAAAGCCGCCATGGTGATTAAGCATCTGATGAAGCTTGGCATTATGGCGACCATCAATCAAAGCATAGATCAGGAAACAGCGGCCATTTTGGTTGAAGAAATGGGTCACAAAGCCATTATGCAGAGTGATGACGATCTTGAGCAGGAAATGCTGGCTGAGGCGCAAGAAGAAGACAATCGCGTGGCATTACCCAGGGCGCCGATTGTTACGATCATGGGTCATGTCGATCACGGTAAAACCTCGCTGCTGGATTATATCCGTAAAACGCGTGTTGCTGCCGGTGAAGCGGGCGGTATTACCCAGCATATCGGTGCCTATCAGGTAAAAACCGATCACGGCTCGGTAACCTTTTTAGATACACCGGGTCACGCGGCATTTACCGCCATGCGTGCCAGAGGCGCGGACGTTACCGACGTGGTGATTGTTGTGGTTGCAGCCGATGACGGCTGGGCGCCGGGCAGCTCCAGCGGATCGATTGAGCGTGAGATACGGGACATCGAGGCTGCGATGGCGGTCGCGGCGCCTATCGATCCCGCCGGCTTGGCGGTCGGGAAGCGCCCGGCGGCGACTGGCCGGCGGGCCAAAACGGTGCTGCTGATCTACACGATGGGTGGC
>CAZAUB010000240.1:0-4636 GCA_964488195.1 uncultured Methylobacter sp.
CTGACTGCGACTATCACGATATAAACAAAGCAGGCAACAGCCCCGGCAAAAGCTTTCCAACGCAAGTCGCCCTGGCTCTTGATAGCGATAATACCCAGGCCGACATATCCGAGCAAGGCTATTAGCTTAGCGATAATCCAGCTGTACTCGGCTGACAACCATGAGCCTTGAAAAACCAGGGTAAAACCGGTGATCAGCAATAAGCTATTGATGATATGCGGCCCGATTTTTATCCATTTTTGTTCCAGCATTTCCGGACGCTTTTCCGCCAGATAGACCCTGCCGATAAAACTGGAGATAGACAATAAAACAAAGGTGAGATGAAGAATTTTAATCATGCTGTGCTCCTGAGGTTGAAAATATCGGCGTTGCTGGATAAATAAGGTGATTGCCGATGTTGCAATAGTATACCCCGAAAAACCAGCGGATCTTTTTGCTGGGTTATTTCGCCGGGCCGAGGATAGCACTGATGCTCCAGCCGGGATAGCCAGAAACGTAACGCTGCCGCCCTGAGCAGGATCGGCCAGCACCGTTTTTCCAGCGGTTCCAACGGCCTTAAGCTTTCATAAGCAGCCAACAACGCCGCGAACTTTTCGGTATTCACCGTGCCATTATCGCAGCACCAATCGTTAGCCGTTATCGCAATATCAAGCAACAGCGTATCGGTACAGGCACTGTAAAAATCCAACAAGCCGCTGAGCCGGTCATCAACAAACAATACATTATCCCTGAACAGGTCGGCGTGAATGACGCCACGAGGCAGATTCACCGGGCTGTTTTTAACCTGAAAAGCCAGCTCGTCATCAATCAGCTCACGGTCTGCTGCCGACAAATGAGCGCCGATTTTATCCAGCACCGTTTTGCACCAGCTTAAATCATTGCCGTTTTTTATCGGGAAAACGTAGTCCTGCGTACAACGATGCAAACTCGCCAGCTGCAAACCGATTTCCTGGCAATGTAAAACAGAGGGCGATATCGTTGCGACGCCGGATAAACGCTTAAAGATTGCAGCCGGTTTGCCATTAAGCTGACGCAACGGATTGCCCTGCCGGTCGCTTTGGGGACTGGGACAAGACAGGTTGTTATTACCCAGATGCGACAACAGCTTTAAAAAATGCGGTAACTGATCGGCAGTCAGCGACTCAAACAGAGTCAGAACGAAACTGCCCTGTGTGGTGCTTACGAAATAATTGGTATTGTCTATGCCGTCCGTTATACCCTCAAAACTGATGACTTCACCGAGGGTATAAGCGCTAAAGAATTGATCGAGTTGCGGGCGTGTTATGCGAGTAAATACAGACACTGAATTTAAGCGACTACCATTCCAGCAACTTCCACAGATTGATTTCCGAGCCTCTATCCAGATCGCTACGGCGCACATCCATTTTACCGTCGCCATTGGTATCGAGAAAATAATAGGGGGGGCCGACAGCCGGTACGACCTTTATCATATAAAGTCTACCGCCACGGCGGTATTCCTGAATGGTGTCTTTACCTTTACGAATAATGGTAATGTCCGGCTCCATGGTTTCACCGTTTTGCACCGGCAACGGCGGTTCCGGTGCCTCCGGCAAAGCCTCAAGCTCAGGCGGTCGCTCATCGACAGCATAGACCGGAAAGGCCAACAAACTCAGTAGGATAAAACGTCGCATAAAGTGACTCTTATTAAAAATAAAAACTGCGGCTATCTTATTACAGTTTTTAGCGGCTTGCTTGACTAAAATAACCGAACAATCGATGCTGTCGATGTTGGGTTTCGCATCTCAATCCCTGCCAGGCTATTTCCGGTTAAGTGACTCGTAACAGCCGTCTTGTAAGTAGTGACGTCAAGTCTCGTCGCGCATCGGTAATGATATGAATGTAGATAGTGTCCTGTCGTACTTCGTAAATAATACGATTCATCCCTGACAGAACCTGTCTGTATTGACTAAGGTTTAGCTTCTCGAACTCTTCAGGCATGGAGCCTGCAAGAGGAAAGGTCTTCAGATTGCGGATAACCTCTTTGATTTTGTCATAGGTGTTCCGCCAAGTATCAACAGAAAAGTTCTTGACGATGTAACCCTTGAGTTCGTTCAGATCATGCTCAGCCGATTCCAGGATGACGACTTTGAGACTCATGGCTGATCGGTCTTGTCCAGCTCAGCAAATACATCTTCCACATCACGGAATTTGCCTTGCTCGATCTCGCGGTTCCCGAGTGCCAGAATTTTCAACAAAGCAAGAGCTTCTTCCTGCTCTTCGTAGCTCTTCACATCCATGACAACAAGCTTAGCCTCGCCGTTTTGAGTGATCAGCAAGGGCGCGCGGCTTTCCGAAATATCTCTGACAATCTCGGCTGTGTGGCTCTTGAGGTAGCTGATGGGCTTGATTTGGGATGAAAACTTCATGGCGTCGCTCCTGATTGAACTAATAAGACTGATTCTAGTCTTAATTAAGCCTTGAATCTAGGGTTGTTATCGCTTTACTCAACCCTATGCACACATATTGTTGTAAATATTCCGCATATCACTGGATATGCGTATCGGGTGTAAAATAGAACCCTCATACCAATACGGCGAGATAACCATGAGTCATGATTTTTTTCTTTTCGATACCGAACGTCTCAGCACGCTGGCATCCGAAAACACCATTAAAAAAGGCCTCTCTTATTTTATTGAGAACCGTGTTTTTGCGCTGGATGCGCAAGAGAATGTGCTGTTGGCGCAGGTGGAGGGCTCCAAGCCTGATCAGCCTTACTGGGTAGAGTTGTCGCGCAGCACAGACGATCAATTGGTGGTGCAATGCGATTGTGCCAGCGAGCAGCCGGTGTGCAAGCATGCGATTGCCGCGTTGTATAGCTATGCTGAACAGGCGAGTAACCAGGATGGCGAAGGGAAAATCGGCAGCGCTATGGAAGAGGCCATTGCCGAACGTATCAAAAAAGGCCGGAATGAGGTTAAAGTCAGTTTAATCAGCGGCAATCTGGGCTTTGGTATCTGGCAGGCGACTTCGCTGGTGTCGGCCACTCACTGGCAACGTTCCTACCAAGTGCATATCCGTTCGCTGGATGCGCGCATGAATTACTGTACTTGTCCTGATTTGGCGAGTAATCGGCTGGGTACTTGCAAACATATCGAAGCCGTATTGCATTACGCCAAAAAACGTCCTGGATACAAGGAATTAAAGGCTAATGGTTCGCCGGTATCGTTTGTTTATCTGGCCTGGGAGTCGGCCACCAATCCACAACTGCGCCTGTATAAAACCCCGGAATTGGCCGCCGGTTTGGCCGTTTTGCTAGCCGATTTTTTTGATGCGCAAGGCTTGTTTAAAGCGCGGATACCCGATGATTTTTTTCGTTTGGCAGAGCGGGTGGCTGGACGCGATGATATTCAATTGGGTGAAGATGCCCAGCAATATGCCCGGCAATGTGCTGAAGATGCGACGCATCAACTGCGCGCGCAACAGATTACCCGCGACATTATGCAAGCGCACGGCGTCTTGCCCGGACTAAAAGTTAAATTGTTCCCCTACCAAGTGGAAGGTGTGGCCTTTTTAGCATCTCGCGGCCGCGCCTTACTGGCTGATGACATGGGCTTGGGCAAAACTTTACAGGCGATTGTTGCCGGTATCTGGTTAGCCGATCATGCGGGCGTGCAGAAAATCCTGATCGTCTGTCCCGCTTCGCTAAAGCAGCAGTGGGCCAGGGAAATTGCCAAATTTACCGGGCGCAGTGTGCAAGTTGTCCAGGGTGTCGCCGAAAATCGCGGCGTCCATTATCGCGCCGACGCGCTGTTTTTTATCGTCAATTATGAGCTGGTATTGCGCGATTTAAGCGTAATCAGCGAAACCTTGAAACCGGATTTGCTGATTTTAGATGAAGCGCAACGCATCAAAAACTGGCGTACCAAAATCGCTTCCACGATTAAACTGATTCCTTCCCGTTACGCGTTCGTCTTAAGCGGTACGCCGTTGGAAAATCGTCTGGAAGATTTGTACAGCTTATTGCAAGTGGTGGATTTCCGTGTGTTGGGGCCATTATGGCGCTGTTTGCTGGATTTTCATGTGACCGATGAGCGCGGCAAAGTGATCGGTTATCGTAATTTATCGGAGCTTAGGCGAAGAATCAGTTCGGTCATGTTGCGGCGTAATCGCAGTCTGGTTAAAGATCAGCTACCCGACCGCACCGAAGTGACCCTGGATATTGCGATGACGCAAAAACAGCGGGAACTGCACGATTCAGGCCTGTCGGCCGCTTCGACGCTGGCAACCATTGCCAAACGCAGACCGCTGACACCCAGTGAACAGAATCGCATGATGGCCGCGCTGCAACAGGCGCGCATGGCCTGTAATGCGGCGGGTCTGGTGGACAAGGAAACCTTCGGTTCACCTAAACTGGATGAATTGGCAAGATTGTTGGATGACTTGTGTCTGATGAGTAACTGCAAGGTGGTGGTATTTTCGCAATGGAAAGCCATGACCGAAATGATTGTGACGGTCGTTAACGGTATGGGCTTGGGTTGCGTGCTTTTACATGGCGGCGTGGCGACCCATAAACGCAGCGAATTAATAGATAAATTTGCCGATGATGACAGCATACAGGTATTCATTTCTACCGATGCGGGTGGCGTAGGGTTGAACCTGCAAATGGCAACGGTGT
>CAZAUB010000241.1:0-4628 GCA_964488195.1 uncultured Methylobacter sp.
AGCCAGACCGCCCAGATGGATGGCTTCGGTGCTGCCCAGGCGATGCTGGATAAAACCGGCCAGCAACATCAGGGAACCTGCAATCATCGTAAAGTTCAGCAATTGAAAAATCGCCCCCTGTATACCCTGCATATTCAATGATGCGATACCGACGATAACCAGTCCCACATGGCTGACGCCGGCATAAGCCAGCAAGCGGCGCAAATTGGTTTGCTGCAACGCAATCAGTGCGCTGTAAACCAGCGTGATCGCGCCGAGTATGCCCAGCACCCAGCTGTATTGAACGGCGGCAGAAGGCGCCAGCGGCATCGCAAAACGGATGATGCCGAAAGCGCCGAGTTTCAAGCCGGTCAATAGGGCGGTTAACTGCGTCGGGCCTTCCATTGCGACGGTGGGCAACCAGGTATGAAACGGCGCCAACGGCGCTTTGACTGCAAAACCGAGCAGTAATAACAAGAACACCAGCGCCTGTAAACTATCCGGCAATGACGTTTCCAACAATACCGGCAGGCTGAAGGCCAAATCCTGAGGAATACTGCCGCCTGTTGCGGTGGCGTGATTGACCGCCAGGATGATAATCGCAAACAGTAACGGCACTCCGCCAAACAGCATAAACAGCGTATATTTTATCGCCGCGCTACGCCGCGCTGAACCTATGCCCCACAAGCCGATTAAAAAGAAAATGGGCGGCAAGGTCAGTTCCCAGAACAGAAAGAACAGCGCCATATCCAGCGCCAAAAATACGCCGATGGTGATGCCTTCCAATGCCAGTAATAAAGCCAAATGAAAACGGGTCAGATGTTGCACCGAATTCCATGAAGCAATGATCACCATTAATGTCAACAGCGCGGACATCGGCAAAAACAACACTGAAATGCCGTCTACGCCAATCAGGTATTCAATATTCAGGCTGGGTATCCAGGCATGATGTTCGACCAGCTGGAAGTTATTGCCAAGGTCGGCATTAAACAACTGCACCACCGCTAGCGTTGCGATTAATTCCAGTGCGGCAAACAACAACGCAATGTTTTTGGCCAACTGGATGTTGCGGATAACTGCGACAGCAATCGCAGCCAATAAAGGCAGCAAAATAATCAGGCTTAAAACAGGAAAACTTGCATTACTCATGTTGACCGTCCTTGGTATCGTTGGCGGATTGATCGCCGTGCATCGGATATTGCTTCTCGATAGCGGCTGCATCCTGGTCTATAAAATTCAGCCACGGCGTAGTGTAAAAACCGGTGCCGATCAACAACAGGCAAATCACCGCGGTAATAAAACGCTCCTTCCAAACCGGGTGGTGCGAGCAGCTGTAGGGTTGTTCGGCGCGTTTAGGGGTCGCCATAAAAATCCGCTGGAAAGCCCATAGCAAGAAGGCGGCGGACATGACGTTGCCGACCAAAATAGCGATGGCGAGCAACCAGCCGTCTTCCTCAATAATCCCTTCAACAAGCAAATGCGCCGCGTCAAACCCCGGTGTACCGGGCATGACCATGGTGCTCAGCGCGGAAATCAGGAACAGCAACGCCAGAGTGCCATTGGTGTCGAACAGTCCGCCCAAACGCGGCAGAAAAGCGGTGCGGGTGCGCTCATAAATCAGCCCGACGCTGAACAGCATCCCCGCCATTGCCAGGCCGTATGCCACCGACAGCAACAGGCTGCCTTCCAGGCCGTTCGCGTTAAAACAGAATGCACCAATGACCAGCATACCTGTTTGGCTGATTACCGCAAAAGCCAGCAAGCGGCGGATATTAATTTGCATCAGCGCCAGCAACGCGCCGTAAAAAATGCTGATCAGCCCCAGCGTCACCACAAATCCGGCCCATTGTTCGGCAACCCCCGGCACCATCGGCAAAATGAAACGGATGACCGCATAAATGCCCAGTTTCAAACCCACCAGGAAAATAACGGCGCTGGCGACCGTGCCTTGTTCCGCCAACACCGGTAACCAGCCGTGAAACGGAAATAACGGCATGCGGATCGCAAAGCCGAAAAACAGCAGCACAAAAATCAATACCTCATCGTGTAAATAGGCATTGTTCTGTTTTATCGTCAGCCAGTCGAAAGTCAGCGCATGCGCGGAATCGATTAAGCCGAAAGCCAGCAACATAAAACCGGTCAGGGACATCAGCAAACCGCTGACCCAGTATTGCAACAACAGCACGACGACCCAGCGCCGATTTTGTCCGGTTCCGGCATGAATCGTCAACAGTGCGACTGGAATCAGTTCCAGTACGCACCAAAACCAGAATTGCATCACATTCAGCGCGACAAAAGCGCCGATCAATACGGTTTCATAACCCAGCAGGCAGGCAATGAACAACCGGTCGGTCACATGCCGGGTAATCAAGGTATAAATTAACGCCAGCAAGGTTAAAATAGCGGTCAGCGGGATAAATAAAATATTTGTCCCATCAACGCCGACACGGTAACTGAGACCCAAAAAATGTGCCTGCTCAACCAGATGAATGCCAGGGCTGGCAGAATCGAAAACAGTTAGCAGATAGACACTAAGCAATACCGTCAACACCGCCCCGGCAAAACCGAAACGCAGTGCAACAGTCGATGACCGGGAAAATAAGATTGCGATCATGGTTGCCAGAGGAACCAGTGTCAGCGTAGTGAGCAGCGGGAAAGCCGCCGATTCCGACCAGAGAGTAACAGTAATATCCATCAGAGCCTCAAAATGCAACGAGCAATGTTATAAACACAAACAACACCAGATAGCGGGGCCTAAGCACTGATTGTTCAAATTTATTGGCGATATGTCCAAGCCGGCGACCATAATCAATCGCACCTTTACCGATGCCGCGCAATACAAAGCGGTCTTCGAACCAGTGCAGGATGGCCGCTGTCCATTCGGTCAGCTTTCCCGCCAGACCGCTGCCGTGGGCAAAGGAATCGAATTCATTATCCAACCGGGCACCAATCGTTTGTTCTTCCAGTTGCGCCAGTGACGATATGACTCGGACTGCAGGAGCGGGAGCACCCATGACGCGGTCAACGATATGCTCGTCAAAATAGCTAAGATCGTGCGCCAAGCCGCGCACCGGTTTTACCAGCGCCCAGTCGGTAATCTGGTCCAGCCAGAAGCGCTGTAAAGAAGCGACATAAACCCAGGTAGGGACATCGCCTACACGACGTAGGCGATGGGCGTGAGCGTGAGCAGGAGCGGAAGCTTTGCGCCGCGAGGTCTCTATATAATTACCCTGCACATTATGCATCAGCGACGGCGCAGTCAGGAATTGATAACCGCGAACCACTGCATGAGCGCAAAGATGCCATCCGGCCAGCTGCCAAAAACCCAGGCCGCATTCCATGAACATCAGGCCCAATTGACCGGATGTCGCAAAAATCAACGAGCTTTTAACATCCGTCTGGGTCAGCCCAACCACAAAACCGTAAACAGCTGTCATCAAGCCTACTATGGCGACCACAGCCATAGCCAATGGCGCATGTTCAAAAACCGGCCTTAGCAAAATGATCAGGTAAACACCGGCATGTACCATAACCGCACCATAAAATACCGCACTCGAAGGCGTAGGGCCTTCCATTGCTCTGGCCAGCCAGGGAGTGAACGGCAGTTGCGCCGATTTGGCAAAGGCGGCGACCGCAAAACACAGCGCAATCGCGGTAGCTTCACCGGGGGTCAACTGTACCAATGCCGCATTGATAGTGCTCCAGTTAACGCTATCTACCCAAGCGTAACTTAAACCCGCACCCAAAATAAATCCGGCGTCACCAATACGATTGGTAACAAAGACGCGCGTCGCATTAGCGGCGGCAACCGGGCGATCATAAGCGTAGGCTATTAAAAAATAGGAACATAATCCTGCAACTTCCCAACCAATAAAAGTGCCGACAGCGTTACCCGATAACACCAGCAACAGTATTGCAAAAGCAAACAGACTCAGGATAAAAAAGAACCGGTGATAACCCGCTTCCCGATGCATATAGTCAATTGAAAAACGGATGACGATGGCTAACAATACTGAAAACAGCGCCGCCAAACGGACACTAAAACCGCTGGTGATAAAGTTCACCTGAACATCCAGCGTGTCGCTGTCCAACCAATGTCCTACATTGTAGGAGCCGGTATTTTTGCCCAGTAAATCGGCGCCCAGCAAGGTCAAGGCCAGCAGGCTGGACATGCTGATAGCCCAGGTTGCAATATCGGCTGTCGTGCTTTCACCGGCTTCACCGCTGATGACACCAAACAGATGCCCTATGCCGATAGCAGAAGCGGCGACCAATGGCATTAAGAGAATGAAAACGACTAATGCATCCATGTCTTAAACTCCCGAGCCTTGTAGGGTGGATTCATGCCGGGCTTTCCTGCCCGGCACCCTTCGGGTAAATGTAAATTCGCTCCCGGCGAATTTATCGCCGCGACGACTGCATGGATGCAGGAGGTACGACTCCACGGATGGAGGAGGTAGAGCAATGCATGGAGCAATTGCCGAGAGCAACGCAGGAGCGGTTGCCGAGGCAATCCACCGCAACTACGGCAGGGCTCTCCTGAGCATAGCCGAAGGGCTGTCATCAGCGTTGCGCGTTGATTGGCGGTTTGCTGTCGCGAAACCGCCCTACGACTATGTTGCAGTGTAAATGCTAAAGCATCCATAATT
>CAZAUB010000242.1:0-4614 GCA_964488195.1 uncultured Methylobacter sp.
GCCGGACTATTTGATTCAGGCAATACAGCTTAATCCGTTGCCAGGAATAAATGAATGTGGAAAGCTTTGTTTTAGACATAAAAAAACCAGTTGACCGTAAAGCCTAACTGGTTGATTTACAAAGCTTTGATGGTGGGTCGTGCGCGATTCGAACGCGCGACCATCGCATTAAAAGTGCTGTCACGAAACACTATATTATTGATTTTTAATATATTTTAACTTAGACCGGTCTGCCTACGCATCAGTACCAGTCACAACGAGTCATAACCAAGTCGCGTAAAACTCGCGTAAGGCTTTTTGGGCTCTTCGTTCGTTTTCCGACAGTAAGATACTGCGAAAAACTGTTCTTACCCCTCTCCTTCTGACTCTCCAGCCATCGCCAACATCTGATCTAAAAGATGTTCACTAACGAAAATTTCAGAACAACGTAGCCGGGTCAGTAATGGCTTAATCGTAGCAATCAACCCTTTCTTTTTAGCTAATATCAAAACACCCAAACTACCCATCACTTCAAGATTGTTGAGGTATGCCACTTTTTTGGCTCTCGCATCATCAATCAACAACAAATCAGCGGAAAGTTGTTTATACAGGCCAATAGCAGCAAGCTCACCCTTACCTAGCCCATTCGACTTTTCAATGCCAATAGGTGGCGTTGCACTACAGACTTTCCCTTCCAGGTAGACTTTCAATACTTCGGATTCCGCTTTATTGGCAATGCAAACCTCATCATAAACCGCCTGTGGAACCTTAACCTCTCCGAATAACGCATCTAGCAATAGCAGACTATCACATACAGACAAGGCTACCAGTGCAGAGCTATCCGCAATAACAATCATTAGTGGTGCCGTTGTTGAAAGCGCAAAACATCCGCTTCTATGGATTCTACTGGGGTGTTAATTACGCTGATATGATGTTGTTTGCATGCCAAGAAAAAATCGTAAATATCAACTCCAGCAAATTCACAGGCGGCTCCTCGCGACAATTGGCCCGACTGAAACATCAGCAATGCGGCATACAGCTTAATCTGCTGGGCTGTTTGGCTTTGATTCTGGCCTTGGATGTATTGATCAGGAATTTCTAAAGTAAGCTGCATGGTATTAACCTTGGATTGTAGTCTTAAGCTTTAATCATATAACAAAAAACAGAATGGAATCATTATAAAATGGGATTTACCTCGGCTTCGTAACCACTATACACATCACAATATAGAATCAATCATTGTATAGCCTAAGCCCTTATAACCCGCTTTTCGTTTCTCGCTCATCTTGCCTAACATCGGCACGTTACTATCTACATAGTCGTAAATCCTGACTTCGGTTTTTGCATGATGCAATCGATGCAGCCGACCTACATACTGAGCTAAGGTGCCTTTCCAGGAAACCGGCATAACCAGAAATAGCGTATCCAGTCTGGCATCGTCAAACCCTTCCCCCAGATAGCGTCCAGTGGCAATAATAACCCGCTCTTCACCGTCAGGAATACGTTGTAAAGCGTCTTGCAATTGCTTACGTTGCCGAACACCCATACCGCCTTGCATTACGAAAATATTTTTCGCAAAAGCCTTGATCTGCTCGGCCAATAGCAACACATGCTCTCTTCTTTCGGTTAAAACAATCGGCGAGCGCCCTTCAGCTAAGGCTTGTTTGATGTCATCGAGAATCAACTGATTGCGCTCCTCATCTACAACCAGCGCTTGATAAATCTCATGAATCGACGATTGACTGCCGGTGTTAGTGCTTTCAGGCATTATGAACCCCGTTTGCCGTTGTGTTACATAATGGTCAAAAGGCCTTGCTAAAGCCTGTTGTTTGGCGCTGACCTGATAGCGAACTGGGCCACACTGCATAAAAACAATAGGATGATGTCCATCTTTTCGGGTTAGGGTTGCAGATAATCCCAAGACATATTTTGCTTTACAAGCCTTAGCAACCGATTCAAAGCTAACTGCGGATAAATGATGGCATTCATCAAAAATGACTTGCCCATAATTAGCAACCAAATCCTCAACAGTGTGATTTTTGGTTAAGCTTTGCATAATGGCAACATCGATAATACCTGTCGGTTTATTTTTACCACCTCCGATTTTGCCCACCTGTTTTTTAGTCAAATCCAAAAACATCTCAATACGCTCCAACCATTGGTCTAAAAGCTGGCGGCGATGGACAATAATCAGCGTATTGACTTGGCGCTTTGCCAGGATATGTAATGCGACCACTGTTTTGCCAAAAGCCGTGGTCGCAGAGAGTGTGCCAATATCGTGTTCAAGCAGTTTATTTGCAGCCTGGGTTTGCTCATCTGTCAATTGTCCCAAAAACTGCAAGTCTGGAATTTTGTTACCTGAAAATCGTTCATCCTGAACTACGGATTTGATTTTTAGCTCATCCAAAAGATTCATCAATTCATCCTGACACCCTCTGGGCAATGCAATATGCTCCGCATAATACTCGGCACAAGAAATGATTCTTGGCTTGCCGAATGTCGACAACCGCATGGCCTGGTTTTTATAAAAATCGGGATTCTGAAATGCCGCAAGACGGATAATTCTGCTTTGCAGCATTGCTGGCAAATTACTTTTATCAATGAATAACTGATTACCCAGAACAATAGTCACGCGTTTAGGCAGGGATTCATTGATGCTGATTTTTTTGATTTTACGTGAAGGCGATATTTTCCAAGGCTCACTGCCTTCTTCATCGATTGGCAGTTTTACTCCCAAAATACGATTTTGCTGTTCAGCCTTATCAATCAACTGGTTTAGCTCAGTAGGTGCAATCCGCTTGATGCTAGATAGATAAGCCCATTGATCGGAATAGGGGGCGAAGTTGTCATCCACAAACACACTGTTACCCAGCTCGCGGGGCTTTTTCTGTAAGGGTAATGCAATCAGATTACCAAATCCCCCTCTCGGCAAAGTGTCCTGATTGGGAAACAGTCGATCATAAGATTCAAAACCCAACTCTGGATGTTTATCCATGGCTTGGGTTAACAGATAAGATCCCAGTTTCCTTGCTTCTATGGCAAAAACTGGGTAGCTAAAAAACAACCAGACATGCGAGCCCTTACCAGACCGTGATATTTCAATGCTATACGGAATAGCATTTTCTTTACAGGTAGCGACAAACGCACTGACATCCAGTTGCCAAGAGGCTTTGTCAAAATCAACAGCCAGAAACCAGCAACGTTCATCCTGCATCAAGGGGTAAACGCCGATGACAAAATCAGCCAATTGATTACGTATGTTGTCATTACCCGCCAAATGGTTGGTAATCACTTGATCGCTTACGGGTAGAAATGAACGATACTGACAGTCTCCACATTTGATGCGAGGTTTTTCGCAAACAGAGGGCTTCCACTCATTCGAACAAACCGGTGAATACCCCGATTTACCAGTCTTGCTGTTTTCCCAGCGTTTTGGATACACATCATCGCGCCCTTTGAATAGATCGCGAAACAAGTTGACTTTATCTGTACTGGATGATTGCTGGGTAACTGTTGCCCCCATTATCAGTTGAGCCCGACTTTGTTGCTGAAGTCTCTGATCTTTTAATATAGTTAACTCTTGAAACAATGCTTCACGTTCAATATCTATATCTTGAATTTTCAGCTCTAATGTCGCGATTCGTTGCTCAAGGTTACTCATAAATCAGATTGCTTGCAGATGTCGACTAATTGGTTAGACTAACTGAAGTTTCCTAAAAATTCATCAAGCTACCATGCGTAAAAACACGGCGACGAAAGAATTTCTTGGGGAGTTGCTAGGTTTGGGGCAAAGCCTATCAAAATCCTCATTGAGTGCAGCTTCGGCCATAATGCGGCGGACATCTGAAAAGGCAAAACTGGTTCGCCCCTTCACTTTATGCCGACGTTCCGGGTCAGCTTTTAACCGATCCGCATAAATCCAAGTAATCGTTGAGGCCATCATACAGAAGTTCAAGTGATTTATCACCGCCTGAGCATTACGGCACTGACTGGACTGGCTGCCAATATCTTGCTTGAGTTCTTTGAACCCGGATTCGATTTTCCATCGGGCACCGTAATACTCAATGATCTGTGTGACCGATAACGTTAGGTCAGTGGTAAACAATGCCACCCACTGCGTTTTCCGGAACACCCAAACGACCCGCACCGGACATTTGAGTGTTTTCAGCATGACGATACCTTCATAGGCGCGAACGTCACGTTGTTTGCCATAGAGATTAACCGTGTACGTCGTTGCCAATGACAAAAACCTCTGCGCCATCTCAGTCGTCGACCCCAGACGGCGACCGTACTTAGGGCGACGACCCCGCTTTACTGGCAGCTGTTCACTCAGTAGATCATACAACACATTATTGCTGCGCAATCGGGATAAAATATGGAACCGTGCCCCTAAATTTTCCCGAACGGGTTTCCACAAGCTCTCGTTGCCAAACCAGCTATCCATCACCGCCAGCAACGGCGTATCGGGAAAATAATGCCCAATACCCATTAGCATCAGCCCGGCTTGTTCTAACTTGGTCTGAAAAGTGACGACCTTGCCGTTGATTTTGGCGGTCTCTTTTTCCGCTTCAATGGTTTTCTGTAACTATTCAGCGTAAAAACAAAAAATAATGCTTGACAATGTTTTTCCCTTAA
>CAZAUB010000243.1:0-4610 GCA_964488195.1 uncultured Methylobacter sp.
AAGATACCAAGTCGGATATAGGCTGGGGCAGTCAGATTCGTTCCTATGTTCTGGACCAATCGCGGATCAAGGATTTACGTACCAATGTAGAAACAGGCAACACCCAGGCGGTTCTGGATGGCGATCTGGATCAGTTTATCGAGGCCAGTTTGAAGAGTGGGTTATGAATAAAGCCGATCTCGAAAATTTAGCCGCCATCAGAATCAAAGAGGCAGGGATTCTTTTAGTTGCGGATTGTTATCAGGGTGCCTTCTATTTAGCAGGCTACGCGCTGGAATGTACATTGAAAGCCTGTATTGCCAAGCAAGTTAAAGAGTTTGATTTTCCAGATAAAAAACTTGCTAATAATTGTTATACCCACAAGCTTGCTGATCTGGTTAATACCGCAGGGTTGAAAGAAACACTAATTGAACAAGAAAATAAAAATGAAGGATTTAAATTAAACTGGGCAGTTGTAAATAAGTGGTCAGAGGAGTCTCGCTATGAAAGCGTCATTAAAAAACAAGATGCACATGATCTTTTTAATGCAATTACCGATAATGAATCAGGAATACTGCTGTGGCTAAAGAAATATTTATGACGCAATGGTTCTCAGATGAGATGCTTTTAGCAGGTGAATCTTTAATAAAGCGATTAGATGAAGCTGATGCAAAAGTACAAGCTGCTTTTTGGCTATTGGATGCAGAAGATAAAACTTGGAAACTTACGATAGTTTCACCACTTGTTGAAAGTGAAGGGCCTAGAAACTATTACAAACGCATTAATGACATTAATAAGACTGCAAATTCTGATGAGGCCGTAATTGCATTACATGATATTACTGTAAGTGATACTGATAACCGTATTGTTAAGGCAATAAAACGTAGTGTGTTGGGAAACACGATACTTGGAAACAACAGGCTTGGCAGGAATACGTTAGGAGGGGTTTATATTGAAGATATGTACCTTTATCGAATGGACTGGGAGCTACTTGGAGATAATATTCCCAACCCCACAGCGAAGGATAAAAACATTCCGTTAAGTCCTTAAGGAAAACTGGCATGGGACTGTCAACTACTCCCGGCTTGACTCGCATAGCGAACTATTTAAATGAACATTTAAACTTTATAACTTAATTAAACCCATGTCCGAAATCCAACAAGACGAACAAGAACAAATCAAACAGCGCCGCAGCAAATTAAACGAGTTGCGCGAAAACGGCGGCATTGCGTTTCCTACCGATTTTCGCCGCAATGTGGTGGCGGGCGAACTGTTGGCCGAATACGGCGAAAAATCCAAGGAAGAACTGGAAGTTGAACCCTTGCGGGTAAAACTGGCCGGCCGCATGATGACCCGGCGGGTGATGGGTAAGGCGAGTTTTGCGCATATTCAGGATATGTCCGGCCAGATGCAGCTTTATGTAACCCGCGATGCGTTGCCCGAAAGCTTTTACAACGAGCAGTTTAAAA
The DNA here is from genome assembly GCA_964488195.1 of uncultured Methylobacter sp. Lineage (GTDB taxonomy): Bacteria > Pseudomonadota > Gammaproteobacteria > Methylococcales > Methylomonadaceae > Methylobacter_A. Next base: position 1,449 of record CAZAUB010000243.1, read on the forward strand.
AGTGGGATATTGGCGACATCGTCGGCGCGGAAGGCGTACTGTTTAAAACCCAGACAGGCGAACTTAGCGTCAAGGTCGATGATATTCGCCTGCTGACCAAAGCTTTGCGGCCGTTACCTGAAAAATTCCACGGCATAGCCGATCAGGAAATCAAATATCGCCAGCGCTATCTGGATTTGATTATGAGCGAGCAATCGCGCAATACCTTTTTGATCCGTTCCAAGGTGGTCGCCTATATTCGTCAATTCCTGATTGACCGGGATTACCTGGAAGTTGAAACGCCGATGATGCAGATGATTCCCGGCGGGGCGACGGCGCGTCCTTTTACCACCTTTCATAACGCGTTGGACATGGAACTCTACTTGCGGATCGCGCCGGAGTTGTATTTAAAACGCTTGGTGGTCGGCGGTTTTGAGCGGGTGTTTGAGATTAACCGCAATTTCCGCAACGAAGGTTTATCGACGCGTCATAATCCCGAATTTACGATGCTGGAGTTTTATCAGGCTTATGCGGAATACCATGATCTAATGGATTTAACCGAAGCCATGTTGCGCGGTGTCGCGATTGAAGTGTTAGGGCAAACCGTGATTACTTATCAAGGTGAGCAATACGATTTCGGCAAGCCGTTTGATCGCATGACTGTGTTCGATTCGATACTGCACTTTAATCCGGAGTTAACGGCGGAAAATATCGCCACGCGTGAAGCCGCCGTTGAAGTAGCCAAAAAACTGTACATTCCGGTTAAAGACGGTTACGGTCTGGGCAAAATCCAGATCGAGATATTTGAAAAAACTGTGGAAAGCCGGTTGATGAATCCGACTTTTATTACCGCTTATCCGGTTGAAGTATCGCCATTGGCACGACGCAATGACGATGATCCGCATGTCACCGACCGCTTTGAGTTTTTTGTAGGCGGACGGGAAATTGCCAACGGCTTCACCGAGCTGAATGATGCCGAAGATCAGGCCGCGCGTTTCCAAAAACAGGTCGAAGAAAAAGAAGCCGGCGATGATGAAGCCATGCATTTTGACGCCGATTATATCATCGCGTTGGAACATGGCATGCCGCCCACGGCAGGCGAGGGCATAGGTATCGACCGTCTGGTCATGTTGTTCGCCGATGCGCCGTCAATACGCGATGTATTGTTGTTTCCGCATATGCGGCCTAAGGGTTAAGCTGTACTCCACTTGTTGGGAATATAGGTATTTACGCACATCGTATCATCGTCATCCCGGCAGGGATTACCGGGATCCAGAGCACAGGGATGTGACACGGTGAACGTATAGAAAAGCAACCGTGTATTTATATAGTCTTAATGGGACACAAGCGGTTGATTGAGCATGTGGCAGACTTGTCTATTGACATTGCCATCCATGGCATCTGGATCCCGGCACAAATCTGTCTGGAACAGATTTGCATTAACCCGAAGGGCGGCAGGCAGGAGTCTGACGTGAATCCCTGCCGGGATGACGAGTTGCGTGGAGTCAGGCCACTAAAAGCAATCCTTCAACCGCCTGACTTCCGTAAAAACCTCCACCGGCTTTTTACCCACCATCTTAATAGTTTCCTGCAACGCCAAACTGTCTTCCCTGAAAAACGGATTGGTCACCAGTTCCTGTTCTATCGTCGATGGCACCGTCGGTAATCGGTTTGCCCTCAGCTGATTGATAACAACCATTCTTTGCTGTAACTGCCGGTTATCAGGCTCTACCGTTAAAGCAAACCGGCCATTGGCTTGCGTGTATTCATGGGCGCAATAGATTTGGGTCGATGCGGGCAACGCCTTCAATTTCTGTAACGAATGCCACATCTGTTCCGCAGTCCCTTCAAACAACCGACCGCAGCCCATTACAAACAACGTGTCCCCGCAAAACAGCGTGTTGTCGTCGGCAAAATGATAAACAATATGGCCGCTGGTGTGTCCCGGAGTCGAGATGACGCTGACCGAATGCTTGCCAAGCGTTATCACATCGCCGTCAACAACGCCGCGATCAAAACCGGGGATTCTATGCTGGTCTGAAAGGGCTGCAATAACCGTGCAGCCGGTTTTTTGTTTCAGCTCCAGATTGCCGCCAACATGATCTGAATGGTGATGGGTATTTAGAATGCAGGTTAACTGCCAGCTATTTTGATCCAGAACATCCAGAACCGGCTGGGCAACGGCAGGATCTACAGCAGCAGTTTCGCCCGATACAGGGTCGTGAATCAGATAAATGTAATTATCGTTTAAGACGGGGAGTTGCAGGATGGTCAACATGTTTTTAAGTCCTCACATTATATGTTAGCCTTGAGTGCTAAACAGCATGATCACAGGTCAATGCTGGTTCCAACATCTTATGGATAACGGCAAGAAACCGCTTTAATGCCCTCGCCCTAAACTTTTAATTTCTTTTAATTCACCATTCTCGAAACGAAGGTATTGCTGTAAACGGGAAGAGCCGAAATTGTACACCCACTCTTCTATTTGGATCTCTTCATATTGTTGCAGATCAAGGGTTCTATGCGGATGATGTAGCGTACTACTCACTATTTTAGTGCGAGTTTCAACGGATTCCGGTTCACCACACCGAGCAAGTACATCGCCTTTATAATCGCCCAACTCAACCAGCTTGTGTCCGCATCTCATCGCAGAAGCGGCATTGAAAGAACATAAACTCAGAACTAAGACCCATGTAGTGCTATTTTTCATTGCATAAACCTTAAAGTAATAGTCTTAATCTGGTTAACCACCAAAATCGTCCAGCATAATTTCAGCATCCGGTGATGGAACGGCTGTGGATAAATCCGAAATCCGCCTTTATATTGAAACATGGGAATGTTGGGCATAAAAAGTATGCCCAACCTACAAGTTTTTTTCTTCGTGTTCTCGGCAATTGCTCCTGCATTGCTCTCGGCAACCGCTCCATGCGTTGCTCTACCTCCCCCGTCCTTGGGGTCGTACCTCCTGCATAACCCACATGGACGTGGGGAATGCAGATATTGCAGGAGCAAATATCTGTCCATGCAGTCGTTCGCGTCTTCGTGGTTAAAAAAGCTACGGTTTTTCTTACAGAATCTTTATGCGCAGAATTTCTCAGCCTGAGCAACAATTCCCTGTATATCCAATCCACACAGCGACAGCAATTCCTCTCTTGTACCTTGCTCGACAAAACTGTCCGGCAG
>CAZAUB010000244.1:0-4604 GCA_964488195.1 uncultured Methylobacter sp.
AACGGGTATCCGAAGATAACAAGGATCACTTGTTTAAACCCTACAAAGACCTTTGTGCTGTTATCGGAAATATGATTCTGGAGTGTAGTCCCCAATACAAATACCCGAAATCGTTAGCCTCCACCATTATTGAAATGGCGCATTTCCAGAATTTTTTTATGAATAATCTGCCTTCGCTGACGGACTTTGGGAAAAATAAAGATGAGGCGGAGATTGTAAGGTTCCTGGAAGATTTGGTGTTTTCCAGCTTAGGCAGTTCGCAATAAATAAAATACACGATGAATCAACCAAAAATAGAACGCAGATTTTTTATGGCTTATCCGTGTTTATCATAACCATCCGCGTCATCTGCGTTCCATTCTATATGGTGGTTTATTTTTGTGAGTTACCTTACATTCAACTCATAAGTGCAATCGACAAGCTTCGGGGGAGAAATAAATATTTATGTTACGTAAAATTCTAATTGCCAATCGAGGCGAGATTGCGGTGCGCATTATTCGCGCCTGTACCGAAATGGGTATACGCTCGGTCGCCATTTATTCGGATGCAGACCGTTTTGCCCTGCATGTTAAAAAAGCCGATGAATCGTATTGCATCGGCAGCGAGCCTGTCGCCAGTTATCTCAATATCTATGCGTTGGTCGATTTGGCTGCGGCTACTGGCTGTGACGCGATTCATCCGGGTTACGGCTTTCTGTCTGAAAACGCCCAATTTGCCAGAGTCTGCAAAGAACGCGGCATTATTTTCATCGGCCCTGATGCCGAGGTCATTCATCGTATGGGCGATAAGACCGAAGCCCGAAAAGCCATGATTGCAGCGGGTATTCCGGTAACCCCAGGCTCGGACGGTAATCTGGATAGTGTTGAACATGCGCTTGCCGTGGCTGAAACCATCGGTTACCCGATTATGCTTAAAGCAACCTCGGGCGGCGGCGGCCGTGGCATACGCCGCTGCGATAGTGCCGATGACTTGCAACGCAATTATCAACGGGTAATTTCGGAAGCGACTAAAGCCTTTGGCAGCGCCGATGTGTTTTTGGAAAAATGTATTGTTAATCCCAAGCATATTGAAGTCCAAATCTTGGCTGACCATCATGGCAATACCATTCATCTTTACGAACGCGACTGTTCGATTCAGCGACGCAATCAAAAGTTGATCGAAATAGCCCCTTCCCCGCAACTGGATGAAGCGCAACGCCAATATATAGGCGGACTTGCGGTGCTTGCCGCCAAAGCCGTTGGCTATACCAATGCCGGTACCGTGGAATTTCTGCTCGACGATAAAGATCGGTTTTTTTTCTGCGAAATGAATACCCGCGTACAGGTCGAACATACCATTACCGAAACGGTGACCGGTGTCGATATCGTTGAAGAACAGATACGGGTGGCGGCCGGATTGACCTTGCGATTCAAGCAACACGAAATTGTCAGGCGCGGCTATGCCATCGAGTTTCGGATTAATGCCGAAGATCCCCAAAACAGCTTTTTGCCCAGTTTTGGCCGAATTTCCCGTTACTATGCGCCCGGCGGCCCCGGTGTGCGTACCGATACCGCGATTTATACCGGTTATGAAATCCCGCCTTATTACGACTCCATGCTGGCCAAAGTGATTGTCAGCGCCTTGACCTGGGAAGATGTCATAAAGCGCGGCGAACGGGCTTTGAAAGATACGGGCTTGTTCGGCATTAAAACCACCATTCCGTATTATCTGGAAATTCTTCGTCATCCTGATTTTCGGGCCGCTGCTTTCAATACCGGCTTTGTCGAGAAATATCCCGAACTTGTTAATTATTCCAATAAACTCCGGCCCGAAGAACTGGCCAGCGTTATCGCCGCTGTGATGGCAGCGCATACCGGCTTGTAATCCAAGGAAAAAAACAAATGCAAAAAGTTCATATTACCGACGTTATTCTTCGAGAGCTGTAGGCCGGAATAAGCCTGTTTAAGCGCAAGCGAAAACAGGTGTTTCCGGCACACCGCCTGACAAGCCGGAAACGCCCACCCTGCGCTACGCTTGGGCGGTCTTATTCCGGCCTACGCCTTCCCATCCCGGCTTGTAATCCAAGGAAAAAACAAATGCAAAAAGTTCATATTACCGACGTTATTCTTCGGGACGCTCATCAGTCTCTGATCGCGACCCGTTTGCGCACCGAAGACATGTTACCGGCCTGCGCCATGCTCGACGATATTGGCTATTGGTCGCTGGAGTGCTGGGGCGGCGCTACTTTTGATGCCTGCTTGCGCTTTCTGAAAGAAGATCCCTGGGAACGCTTAACAAAACTGAAAGCGGCCCTGCCGAAAACCCGCTTGCAAATGCTGGTGCGCGGACAGAATTTGCTCGGCTACCGCCATTATTCCGACGATGTGGTGCGGGCGTTTATTGTCAAGGCCGCCGAAAACGGCATGGATGTATTTCGCATCTTTGATGCGCTTAACGACATCCGCAACCTTAAAACCGCTATCGAAGCCGTCAAAGCAACCGGCAAACACGCACAAGGCACCATTTGTTATACCACCAGTCCGGTGCATGATGTGGCCGGTTTTGTAGCATTAGGCAAAGGTTTGGCTGAGTTGGGTTGCGATTCCATTGCCATTAAAGACATGGCTGGGTTACTGACTCCCTATGCTGCCGGCGAACTGGTAAAAGCGCTTAAAGATGCGGTCGACCTGCCGCTGCATTTGCATTGTCATGCAACGTCCGGGTTGGCGGAAATGTGCCAGCTCAAAGCCATCGAAGCAGGCTGTCGGCATATCGATACGGCAATATCATCGTGGGCGGGCGGCACCAGTCATCCGCCGACTGAAAGCCTGGTGATTGCATTGCGCGACACGGTTTACGATACGGGTTTGGATTTGGATAAGCTGCAAGCCGTCAACTGTTATTTTGCTGAGGTCAGAAAAAAATATCATCGTTATGAGAGCGAATTCACCGGTATCGATACCCAGGTGCATGTGTTTCAAGTGCCCGGCGGCATGATTTCCAATCTGGCCAATCAACTGAAAGAACGCAATGCGCTGGATCGCATCGGTGAAGTGTATAAAGAAATCCCGCTGGTGCGTAAAGATCTTGGTTATCCGCCGCTGGTGACGCCGACATCGCAAATTGTCGGCACGCAAGCCGTGCTGAATGTGTTGACCGGTAAACGTTATGAAACCATTACCAATGAGGTGAAACGTTACCTGCAGGGCGGCTACGGCAAAGCCCCGGCAGCTGTTGACAGCGACTTGCAAAACCGCGCCATCGGCAACGAAGAAGTAATCGACTGCCGCCCTGCCGATTTGCTCAAGCCGGAGTTTGATAATCTTCGTCAGGAAATCGGCGCACTGGCGCTTAATGATGAAGACGTGCTGAGTTATGCGATGTTTCCTGAAGTGGGCAGGCTGTTTTTAGAGCAGCGGTCTAATCACACCCTGGCGCCTGAGCCTTTGGAACTTGAATCAACAGCGACTGACGCCGTTAAAAAAGCGCCTACCGAGTTTAATGTGGCGCTGCATGGCGAGTCTTATCACGTCAAAGTCACCGGCGCAGGCCCGAAAAACCAGACTTTACGGCATTTTTACTTCATGGTGGACGGGGTTCCCGAGGACATTGTGGTCGAAACCCTGGACGAAATAGTCCTGGACGGCGGCACCCAGGGCGCGGTTAAAAGCGCCATCTCCAGCAAGCGCGCCAAGCCTTCGGCAGAGGGCGATGTGGCGGTCAGTATGCCCTGCAATATTCTTGATGTGTTGGTCAAGGTCGGTCAGCAAGTGGCCGCAGGGCAGGCTGTTTTGATTACTGAAGCGATGAAAATGGAAACCGAAGTGACCGCGCCGATAGCCGGTATCGTTAAAGCCGTGCATGTGGTTAAAGGCGAACCGGCTAACCCGGATGAAGTCTTGATTGAAATCGTACCTTCTCCATGAGTAAAAATATTATCAAGCCCGTTGTTGCTGATGCCGCCGCTATTGCCCATGCGGCTGATTTATTGAGGCAAGGCCGTCTGGTTGCTTTTCCCACCGAGACGGTTTATGGCCTTGGTGCTGACGCCAGTAATCCCGATGCAGTAGCGAGGATATTTAAAGCCAAAGGTCGGCCTGCCGATCATCCCTTAATTGTGCATATCGCCGATATTGACAGTCTTGGCGATTGGGCAAGCATGGTGCCTGATGCCGCGCTAAAGCTGGCGGATCGTTTCTGGCCCGGCCCATTGGCTATGATATTGAACAAAAAACCTGAAGTCCCGCCGGCGGTTACCGGCGGACAGCAAACGGTTGGTTTGCGTATGCCCGATCATCCTGTGGCGCTAGCTTTGTTAAAAAGCTTTGGCGGCGGCATTGCTGCACCATCGGCTAATCGCTTTTGCAGGATTAGTCCCACTCAAGCCGAGCATGTCAGCGAAGAGCTGGGCGATGCGGTTGATATGATTCTTGATGGCGGCGCTTGCCAAGTCGGCGTGGAATCGACCATTATTGATTTAAGCGGCAGCAGGCCGAGATTACTCAGACCTGGCCATATCACCCGTCAGGAAATTGAGGCCGTTTTACAGGCTGAACTCATGATTCCGTCAGCATCGAAACCTGCGGGAATTCGTGCGCCGGGCATGATGGAAGTGCATTATGCGC
>CAZAUB010000245.1:0-4598 GCA_964488195.1 uncultured Methylobacter sp.
TACCGGCAAAAATAAGGGGGGCGGTTGGAAAATCGCTTTTTCGGTCAGGCACTATATACGTTACGAGCGTAAAAACTGGGAAACTTCAGATATTGAATATTCCAGCTGTTACGTAAGTTAAGCCATAGCCACGCTCCTTTAAAAATTGTTGAGGATAATTTTGCCGCCCGACATCACAAGATCGGGGTATTCCAGTGTTTTTAGAGCATGAGTCGGATCGCCTTTCACGGCAATCATATCGGCCGGTGCGCCCGGTTGCAAGGTACCCAACAGCGGAATATTCAAATACCGGCCTGATTTCGATGTCGCGCTACGTAAGACATCAATCGGTTGCATGTTGGCTGCATGCATCATAGCGATAAGCTCCTGCGCATCTATGCCCCAGGGAATGTCCGGGTGTGCAATTTCAGCGCCGTAGAACAATTCACCACCCAACGCCGTAAAGACGCCAGCATTGTGAGCAACAGCCGGACACTTCGATAAGGTATCCAGCGTGGAGACTATTTTTACGTTTTGCGCCACCGCTTCTTTCAGCAATGCTGCGGGGATAATGTCACAAGGCATATGCGCCCATTCATCAATGCCCGCGTCAACGGCAATCCTTGCGCCTTTTGCCTCGCCTATATGCGCAGTCACTTTGCGGTCCAGTTTATGGGCTTCATCGACTACCGCCTTGACGATATTTTCCGTTAATAATGGCCAGGTCTTTTTCGAGTGTGTAGCCTTGTGATGGGGACTTTCATGTCCTGCATGATGATGCCCCGAGGCCCAAGGCGCGCCCGTTTCGCCGCCGGGCTCCAACGCAACCTTAATCACGACCGCGCCGCCGTCAATAAGGCTGCGGACAGTTTCCCGCGCTTGCTGTTCTGCGGAAACGGCTATTGCTATATTTTCAGCCCCCATTTCTGCAATGGGGTAACCGTCAGGGGCGGTGATAATCTGCCCGGAAGTCAGTACGCGCAAATTGCCGTCGCCGCCGTAGGGCTGGTGCAAAGGCCCGCCTACATCCCGAAGCGTGGTGATGCCGTGCTTAAGAACGGTATCAGCCGGAATATGCTGGAAGGCCAGATGGGCGTGCAATTCGATAAAACCCGGCAGCAGGGTTGCATCGCCCAAATCAATAACCTTAGCGGTGCTGGACTTGAACGCTTCGCGGGCATCGATTTGCGCGACTTGTCCTCCTATAACCAATACCGAAGTTTTCGTTCTGATGGTATTGCCGTCGAACACTCGCGCGGCATGGATAAGGACAGGTGGTTGCTTCGTTTCTTGGGCAATAACCAAGGATGGGGCAAAGGCGGTTAAGGATAAAAACAACAAGAGTTTGATTTGGCAGAACAATCGCAAGAGTATTTTCATTAGGGAAAAACGTTATGTTGGTAAACTGATATTGCAAAAAACGGAATCAGTGCTTTCACTGATTCCGTCAAATGTTCATGTCGCAATCGAAAAGTCGATTACCCCAATGTATTGGGCTGCGAAAAGCTGCAACCCAATACGCTGATAAACGATTGCGTCAATGCAGATGAGCTAATTAATAAGTGATTTCTATGCCGCCATAGAAAGACAGCGGCGCTCCGGCATTTAACATCGCATCAGTTGCTGTTGCGGTGTTCATAATATTTGTAGTGGCAACATATTTGGTATCCAGCAAATTTCGACCTTCGAAAAAAACCTTATAATGATCATTAGACCAGCCGGTACGCATACCCAGCAGACCGTAAGAATCAATCTTATAGGTATTCGCGTAGTCTCCCCAGCGTTTACCGACCACATCAAAAGTAGGCCCAATAAAATATCCGCTCGCATGGTGATAAAGGGCCTCACCTTTTAAGAAATACTTGGGCGCTGCCGGTAAAACATTGTTAGCGTAAGTGCGGTCATTATCAAAGTTGAAATGGTTGATAGTGAAGTTCAGCATGGGTTTGATAGTATGCGTACCCTTTCCATCCAGGGCAAATGTGCCGCCGATTAAACCTTCAACACCCGCGTGAATGGTATTATTAAAATTCGAAGCAATAGCAGAACCGCCTGGAGGGGTAACAGATAGAATTTCGTTGTTAAGCCATGAATAATACAGCGACAAATCCCAGTTCACAGCGTTTAAATTGCCGACTTTTTGATTGCCGCGCGTACCTATTTCGACAGAGGTACCTTCCATTGCCTTTAAATTGGTAGTGCTTGAGCCTGCGGTAATGTTATCCGATATATTATAGTTAGTCGGTGGCGCGTATAAACGGCTGACATTACCATACAGGCTGGAACTCTTGGTCAGGTTATACATTAAGCCTAAACTGGGATTAATGCCGGAATAGTCATTACTAGGATTGCCGCCTTGAGAATAAACGTTGAAGTTGGTGTCCTGGGGAATAGGCAGCCTTCTATTATTGACTTCACGGTGCGCAAACACGCCTTGCAACGCGGGTGTCAGCGTCCATTTATCGGTAATATGCCAGTGATCCTGGGCAAAAATTTCGACATTATCGGCTTTCTTGGTGATTTGATTGGTCATAGGCCCGCGCATGCCGCCGACATTCGTGTAGTTGCCGCCTTTATCAGAGTTGGTGCCGTAATTTACGCCCAGCAATAAATCATGGCTGTCCAGACGCAGGTTGTAGCGAACGGCAGTACCCCAATCCTGTTGAACGGAATCGACCAGCAGACTAAACCTGTCCGCCGTATCGCCGGGAAAAAAATGCACCGTGTCTACGATCGGATGATAAAGGTGCTGGTTTTCAAAAGAGAAACCGACATCCAGAGAGCTTTTGTCGTCAATAGTACAGGTTGTTTTGTTGGCGACGCGTTCAGTCTCGGTATTCACTTGATAATTACCGCCAATAGCTTGGCTGCTGGCCTGATAGGGGGTGGCGTCGAATTGCGCCCGAGTCAGCTGCCCCGGCAATTGTTGATTATTTTTAATATAGCTCACAAACGTACGATTAACGACGGAATCGGAGATTTGCCAGCCGAAGTTGCTGTAAAGGCCAAAGCGATCCTGCTTGTTATGGTCACGATAGCCGTCCCATTCCTTTCCTTCTAGCGTCAACAAACCGTCGAAGCTGTCATTGAAAACCTTGCTTACCGTTCCGCGACCGAGGAATTGACCGAAACTGCCGCCGCTGAGCGAGAGCCTAGCGGTAGGGCTGTCATGAGCAGTGGGCGATATAAAATCGACGGCACCGCCCAGCGAACTTGCGCCATACTTAAACGCATTACCGCCTCGCGCAACGGTCGCAAAACTCGAGGCCAACGGATCGATCATCCGGTTGTGGTTATTACCGTCGGCGGCAGTGACCGGCATGCCATCTTGCAAATACTTAACACCACTCGCAGCAAAATTATTGGCATCCAGATTCGAACCGCGACTGGAAATAAACACTTCGTCGTTGCCACTTTGGCTGGCCGCCCAAACTCCGGGGACATAGCGGAAAAAATCCGCCACGCTGGATACGTTACGGTCATGCAAATCATTGATATTAACCAAGCTGACGCCACCTGGAGAAAGCGCAACTTCTGCATTTGCTGTTGCAAGTTTTTGGTCGCTTTTTTCCGTCACCTCCATCGTTTTAAGCATGCCTATCCGGTTAACGCCCAACAATTTCACGTCAGGCCATTTCCGGCCAGAAAGTGGCGCGCGCCCCACTTTGGCGGGCCGACCAGGGGACATATTGGAGCCCGTGTATGCGAATACGGCCCCATTGTGGGGTTCGACGCGCCGTTTGGGCGTTAACCGGATAGGCATGGTTTTAAGTACGAAAGGTTTTTCGGCTTCGGCGGCTTTATCAGGTTTGGATTTGGCTTTTTTGCCTGTCGCCTTTGCAGATTCAGCGGCAGTCTTCGGCTGGTCTTGCGCCATCACGGCGGTGCTGGATAGTAAAAAGGAAATAAACAGGGGGCTGCTTAACTGTAAAAGTCTGGCAGATCGATTGGAGCGTATGAATTTCATGATAATTCCAACGTAGTAAGGAAACACGCCTCAGTATTGGCTGAGAATTTGTCTATTCGATGCCCAATCAATATTTGGATTCGGCTCGAATACAGTGGGCAGATACTACCCAATAACAGCGGTGGTTTCCTTGTGCATTCATATGGCAAACAGAGTATTTTTTATGCCAAACGTAGGATTGTGTGATATGCCATAGTTTTTCTGTTTTAGTGTGTGATATGACGCACTTTTGCTAAGAGGAGGCTTTCATTGACGCCGAAAGCAATCATTAAATCCATGAAAATATATCGATAACAGCTCAAGGCCTGATTCGTGCTTAATAAATAGGATAGTTCTAAGAGACGAGCAATCATGAAAACAGAACCAACGACAACGAGACGGTGGAGCATAAGCAGCGACGAGCTGCAAGTGCACCGGAAGAATGACTGTCTGCATCAGTCCTTGCCGGAAGATTTAGGCGTGGGACACTCGGCCATATTTCAGCTCGACCAGGATTTGAGCTATATAGAAACCCGCTACACGACATCGAAAGACTTGGCTGTCTTGAGCCGGATAGACTATCAGGAGCCGCGCCTGATGGTTACGCTGGGCTTAAAAGGGGGTGCGATTCAAACTGATGTGAAATCCTGATTATGCTACTTGCTTCAAGCCC
>CAZAUB010000246.1:0-248 GCA_964488195.1 uncultured Methylobacter sp.
GCATGACAGGGAAAATCACGCCGTTGCGGGTGTGATTTTACTTCTTAACTGATAAGAAGAAAAAGCCTTGTCCACGAAAGGCACGAAAAACACGAAAAATGGGTCAAGGTAAAGCTTCGTGTATTACCGGAGTACAAGGCTCGCCTTGTACGTGTAAATCGTTCAAAGCCAGCTTTGAACTCTGAAGTCGCTAAAACTTTTTCGTGCTTTTCGTGCCTTTCGTGGACAGTGCTTAACATCAGTTACTC
>CAZAUB010000246.1:258-4559 GCA_964488195.1 uncultured Methylobacter sp.
TTCGACTGCATGGATGCAGGAGGTAGAGCAACGCATGGAGCAGTTGCCGAGGCGAAGCAAAAGAAAGTATCTCGCGCTCGGGTGCGAGAACCCGATTAAATCAATCGTCGCGATAGCGGCTCAACTCATAAAAATCCGAAACGCACAGGATCACTTTATCAAGCTTGCGTAGTATCAATCACCCACCAACGGCGGACAGCTACAAAACACATGCCGGTCGCCATACACATTATCGATACGTCCGACCGGCGGCCAGTACTTGTCATCATGTTGATAGCTGTTGGGGAAAAAAGCCTGTTGTTTCGAATAAGGCAGATTCCATTCTTCCAGCAGCAAGCGGTGGGTGTGCGGCGCATTATGCAGCAGGTTGTTTTCGGCATCGGCAGCGCCGGTTTCTATGGCTTTTATTTCCTCCCGGATGGCGATTAAGGCGGCGCAGAACCGGTCAATTTCTGCTTTATTTTCGCTTTCCGTAGGTTCTATCATCAAGGTGTCGGCGACCGGGAACGACACGGTCGGCGCATGAAAGCCGTAATCAATCAGGCGTTTGGCTATGTCTTCCACAGTGACATTGCAGGTCTTTTTGAACTCATGGCAATCGATAATGCATTCATGCGCCACCCAGCCGTTTTTTCCGGTGTATAAAATCGGGTAATAAGGCGCTAAACGTTTGGCTATGTAATTGGCATTCAGGATGGCGGTCAGGGTTGCGCGTTTTAAACCGGCTGCGCCCATCATCGCGATATATGCCCAGGAAATGGTGTAGATGCTGGCCGACCCCCACGGCGCGGCAGACACCGTACCTATGGTGCCATGCTCGCCTTTGGCTGGATTAACGCCTTCAACAACCGGATGGTCGGGCAGGAAGGGGGCCAGATGCGCTCCGACGCCTATCGGGCCGACGCCGGGACCGCCGCCGCCATGCGGAATGCAGAAAGTTTTATGCAGGTTAAGGTGGGCGACATCGGCGCCGATCTTGCCGGGACGACTGATGCCTACCAGCGCATTAAAGTTGGCGCCGTCCAGATAAACCTGTCCGCCGTGCTGATGAATCAGGTCGCAAATTTCCCGGAACGCTTGTTCAAACACGCCGTGCGTGGACGGATAGGTAATCATTAACGCGGCCAGCGTGTCTTGATATTCGGCGGTTTTGTGGCGCAAATCATCCAGGCTGACGTTGCCGTTTTCATCGCAAGCGACTACCACGACTTTAAGCCCCGCCATCGCGGCGCTGGCCGGATTGGTGCCGTGCGCGGAAGCGGGTATCAGGCAAATATTGCGCTGCGCCTGACCTCTGACTTCATGGTATTTGCGGATGACTAACAAGCCTGTGTATTCGCCTTGAGAACCGGCGTTGGGTTGCAGGGAAAAAGCGTCAAAGCCGGTCAGGTCGCATAACATATCTTCCAATTCTGCAAACATCTGCTGATAGCCGTGGGTCTGGTACAGCGGCGCGAACGGGTGCAACGCGTTAAATTCATAGTAGGAAATAGTCTGCATTTCCGTTGCGGCGTTCAGCTTCATCGTGCAGGAACCCAGCGGTATCATCGAGCGATCCAGCGCTATATCGCGCCGGGCAAGGCGGCGCATATAACGCATCATCTCGGTTTCCGAATGATAACGGTCGAACACCGGATGTTGCAGGATTTGATCGCTCCGCAACAAGGTTTCCGGGACGCACTCGCCGACTGTAACATCCAAACCATTGATGTCGGGGAGGTCTGCTACCGGGGATGCAAAAACCTGCCAGACGTCCCTTAAGTTTCCCCGCGTTGTGGTTTCATCCAGCGAGATGCCGATATGATCCGCATCAATAATGCGCAAGTTGATATTGGCTTCTGCGGCTTGGGCGGCGATGCGTTTCGCCCGGTTCGGTGTGCTGATAACCAAGGTATCGAAATAACAATCGCTAAGCACTTGATGACCCAGCTGGGTAATACCGGCCGCCAGGATTTGCGTGTAGCGATGCACCCGGCCTGCAATCAGGCGCAAACCTTCCGTACCGTGGTAAACCGCATAAAATCCGGCGATCACGGCGAGCAGCACCTGGGATGTGCAGATGTTGCTGGTGGCCTTGTCCCGGCGGATATGTTGTTCCCGTGTTTGCAGCGCCATCCGCAACGCAAGCTGTCCGTGGCTGTCTTTGGAGACGCCGATAATGCGGCCGGGAACCGAGCGTTTGTAGTCGTCCTTGGTCGCAAAATACGCGGCATGAGGGCCGCCATAACCCATCGGCACGCCAAAACGTTGCGAGTTGCCGACGACTATATCAACACCGAACTCGGCAGGCGGCTTTAGCAACACCAGCGCCAACAAATCCGCCGCGACCGTGACCAGCGCCGATTTGGACTGGGCAATGGCGGTAACGGCGGTCAGGTCATTTATTTCGCCTTTGCAGCCGGGATATTGCACCAGCAGCGCAAAGAAATCATGTTGCTCCAAATCGTGATAGGGGTTGGCGACGATAACCTGATAACCCAGGGAGCGGGCGCGGGTCTGGATCACGGCGATGGTCTGCGGGTGGCAGTCCTGATCCACGAATATGCTGTTGGCCGTACTCTTGGACAAGCGCCGCGACATGGTCATAGCTTCTGCCGCCGCCGTGGCCTCATCCAGCAGTGAGGCGTTGGCTAGCTCCATGCCGGTTAAATCGATAATGACTTGCTGAAAGTTAAGCAACGCTTCCAGCCGCCCCTGACTGACTTCGGCCTGATACGGCGTGTAAGCCGTGTACCATGCGGGGTTTTCCAGCACATTGCGTTTAATCACCGCAGGCATAATGGTGTCGTAATAACCCATGCCGATCATGGAGGTAAACACTTTATTGCGTTCGCGCATTTTACGCAGATACTTGATCACTGCGCGTTCGCTGATCGTTTCGGTCAGCTTTAACGGTTCATGATTAAGGATATTGGCCGGAATAGCCAGCTCGATAATATCTTCCAACTCGTTTAAGCCCAGCTCAGCCAACATGTCTTTGGTTTGCTGAGGACTGGGGCCGATGTGGCGGTTGATAAAATTACCGCGCATTTCCAGTTGGGCCAAGCTAGGGCGAGATGCGCTCATACTTTTACCTTTGGTAGCGGTGAGGGATAAAAGGCAAGGGGGTCACGGTCATGGCAATCCTGTGATCACGAACCTGGGCGTATAACGTATTGCCCTCGTCAGCGACATTTCGAGCTAGCAATGCCATAGCAATCGGCTGTCCCAAACTGGGAGAAAAACCGCCGCTGGTGACATGGCCTACGGCGAGACCTTCGCTATTGTATATCTCACTGTCTTCCCGCACCGGTATTTTGCCTTTCACCAACAAACCTGCGCGGATTTTTTCCGAACCGTGTTGCAGCTGAGCCAGAATTTTGTCGGCTCCGGGAAATGGATTATGATTTTTTTTAAACAGCCAATTAAGACCTGCCTCTACCGGCGTAATCGATTCATTGATTTCATGGCCGTACAGGCATAAACCCGCTTCCAGGCGCAAGGTATCCCTGGCCGCCAAACCGATAGGTTCAACATCGTCTTCAGCCAGCAACAGGCGGGCAAATTGCTCCGCGTAATGATTGCCTACCGAGATTTCAAAACCGTCTTCGCCGGTATAGCCGCAACGCGAGATGTTGCATTTTATGCCATTGATGTTTGTTCCACAGGCTTGCATAAAGGGAAGTTCAGCGGCTTGTGCAGAAAACTTTTTTATGACCGATGCGGCGGCAGGGCCTTGCAAGGCTAATAAAGCCTGGCCGGTCAGCTCATTAAAACAACAGCGGCCGGATAAATGGCTATACAGGTACTTAAAAACTTTGTCTTTGCAGGCGGCATTCACAATAATCATCACACCCGACTCGATGCGGGTAATGATGATGTCATCCATAATCCCGCCATCGTTATTGGTTAATACCGTATATTTCAGCTGACCGGGTTTAAGCCCGCTAATGTCGCTGACTATCAGTTGTCCAAGTTCATGAACAGCATCCTCGCCCAGAATCAGGCATTGCCCCATGTGGGAAATATCGAAGAAACCGGCGTGGCTGCGACAGTGCAGATGTTCATGTAGCGTGCCGTTGCCGTATTGCACCGGCATAAGATAACCGGCAAATGGCACCATCTTGGCACCCAGCTCAAGATGAAGATTGTATAGTGGCGTCTGTTTTAACGTCTGTTTTAACATGTAAGTATTATTCTTGGCCTGATGCAATGCGACAGCGTAGTTTAGCCATTTATTCGATTATTTACCACGAACAGCGGAAAGAACGTGAAGAAAAAACCTAACGACGATTACGCGAGGGAATGCATCTTACCGCGTT
>CAZAUB010000247.1:0-4553 GCA_964488195.1 uncultured Methylobacter sp.
TTATAACCTATTGATTATATAATCTTAATGTGTTTTTCGGTCAGGCACTAGTTAGTATTAGCATATTCTCTAGCTTTTTCTTCGTCTGCTTTGTTCATTCTCGTAGCATAAAAATAAGCTAAATTCATATAGACTAAACTTTTGTTCTCCTCAGAATCATCATTTTTTTCAATTCCTCTCTCACTGATTTTTATCGCAAGCTCTATATTTTCCGACTCAAATAATTGATAAGCGCATTCTCTATACAACGATATTTCACCAATATTGTCTTTTAATAAATATTGGCACGCTTCTATAGTTTTTTCGCGGTCTTTATAGTTAAGCAATACATATACAAAATTGCGTACATTTGGCAATGACTTATTAGCTTTCAGTTGATTCTTAGCCATTTCTTCAGCTTTTTGTAATTCACCACTCTTTACGAGTTCTTCAATTTCAGGAGTTATCCCTTCTAAAATTATTTTTTCAGAAGTCGGTTCAATACCATTTATAAGTTGTTCTTCCATATCTTTTATGTCGTCAGATAGGACATGAAGGATAAGATTATCTATATTTTCTGAATACTTAGAATTTTCTTTATGCTTTTCATATAGCCGCGTAAGAGCAAAAATCTTTCTACTGGTTTCGTTACTTCTAACAGTCTCACGAAATAATTTAAGTGTAAAAAGAACGTATAGAGCGGTACACGCGGTAAGCATGCCCGTGAAAACAGTCATTAATATGCCCATAAATTTAGCAGTATCATTCCATAATTCTAATGTTGAATAAACATATAGCGTGATACAAACAGCTAATACGGACACGAAAACAGTTATTAATATGCTTTTAGAAAAAAATTCTCTTTCGTCATTATTATTGTCAGACATAGCGCCTCCTTATCCTCATTGTTTTTTATAAAAATGATTCTCCCACTAACGCCATAATGTTTCAAACTTTTCTAGTTTTATTTCTAAGCAGCCAGCCTTTCTTCTTTCCGCTTATTTCCTTGCCAATATCCGCACCAACGCTGTAAAGGCAATGGGATGGACTCCTCCCACCTATCGGCATCCTATTTCTTCGCTGATTGCATCTTCAGCAATGCCTGTTTTTTCTTTTTCACACGCTCCGCTTTCTCAGCCTCTTCTTTTTCCTTGCGCAAACAGCGCACATCGTAGCGCCGTTTTGCCTGTGCGGATTTTTGCGCCCGACTCTTTTCGGTATTGTTGACCGGCGCGGGTTGCATGATGATGCAATCGACCGGGCAAGGCGCTATACATAATTCACAGCCGGTACATTCCGAAGCTATAACCGTGTGCATGAATTTTGCCGCGCCCAATATCGCATCGACCGGACAGGCCGCGATACACTTAACGCAACCGATACAGTCTTCTTCAATAATAAACGCGACGCTTGGAGGCTTGTGCAAGCCGAATTCGGTATTCAGCGGCTTGGCGGGTACGCCCAATAAATCGGCCAGATCGCGCATGCCCTCGTCGCCGCCCGGCGGACACTGGTTGATGTCAGCCATGCCAGTGGCGATGGCCTCGGCGTAAGGGCGGCAACCTTGGAAGCTGCATTGTCCGCATTGGGTCTGCGGCAGCAAGGCATTTATTTGGTCGATCAATGCAGGGTTTTCAAGTGAAACAGGCATGTTCTGGGTATGGGGCTCGCCGATTTTATTATCTGATGTAGATGCCCGGCAAGATTGCCGGAAACACCTGTTCTTGCTTACGTTCGAGCAGGCTTACTCCGGCCTACAGGGCTTACAAGGATGATCGGCTTTGACTTAAGCGGCATATTTAACCGACTGCTTTGATGGTTCCGGGACAGGTTCCCTTGAGGCTTTACACGCGGCCATCCATGCCGCGATAGCATCTTGTATTTCGTGTGCAGCTTCCTCTGGCGTTTCTCCAAATGCATTGCAACCCGGCAAATCAGGCACAACAGCAATATAGCCGTTATCATTATCACTCCAGAAAATCTCTATAGTGTATTTGTTCATTGTTCTACCTCATATTTTTCCAGCATGGCGATTAATTGCACTGCTTGATAATAAGGAATGTACCCGTTTCTATTTTGAAAATTCAACTGCACCGGCTCACTTAACCGCTTAAATACCTGATGCGAACCTTTTCCACCCGAGTATATAAAACCTATTTTTACAGCAATTTTACAAGCCTCATCAAACCTTACCATCTTTGGATTATTGCGGATTGATTCGATCAGTTTAGATGTTTTTGTCATGGGCGACCAGCCTTCTGTTCCCCTGTAATTACTTAACCCGCATCCCCGGCTCTGCGCCTTCATCAGGACTCAAAACCCAAATATCCTTGCCGCCTGGGCCTGCGGCCAGCACCATGCCTTCGGACAGACCAAAACGCATTTTCCTCGGCGCAAGGTTGGCGATGACCAAGGTCAATTTTCCTTCCAAATCTTCCGGACTGTAGGCGGATTTAATCCCGGCAAAGATGTTGCGGGTTTCATCGCCAATATCCACGGTCAATTGCAATAACTTGTCCGCGCCTTCGACGTGCTCGGCCTTGATGATTTGACCGATACGCAAATCCAGCTTGGCAAAATCCTCAAATTCGATGGTGTCGGCGATCGGTTCGCATTTTTTAGCTTTCACAGGCTCGGCGGTTTTTTCCAGGTTTTCTTTGGAAGCTTCTATAATCGCCGCGATTTTATCGGCCTCAACCCGCGTCATCAACGGTTTGAATTCGTTGATAGCATGGCTTAACAAAGGCGCGGCATCAACCGGCCAGGCTTGGGAAGTGATATTCAAAAAGCTTTCCGCATTGCCCGCCAAAACAGGCAACACCGGCTTCAAATAAACGGCCAGCAGCCGGAACAGGTTGAGTCCCATGGTGCAGACTTCATGTAGTTCTGTATCCTTGCCTTCTTCCTTGGCGATCAGCCAGGGCTTTTTCTCATCGATATACTGATTGGCTTTGTCTGCCAGCGCCATGATTTCGCGCATGGCTTTGCCAAATTCGCGGGTCTCGTAAAGCTCGGCAATGTGTTCGTTGGCGGCGACGAATTCATGAAACAAGGCTTGCTCCGAACATTGTTCGGACAATTTATTATCAAAGCGTTTGGCAATAAAACCGCTGCAACGACTGGCAATGTTGACCACTTTCCCAACCAGATCGGAATTAACCCGCTGGCTGAAATCGTCAAAATTCAAATCCAGATCATCGACCCCGGCGCTGAGCTTCGCGGCAAAATAATAGCGCAGGTATTCGGGATTCAGGTGATCGAGATAGGTTCTGGCTTCGATAAAGGTGCCGCGCGATTTGGACATTTTTTCGCCGTTCACGGTTAAAAAGCCGTGCGCAAAAATCGCGCTGGGCGTCCTGAAATGTGCGCCGCTCAACATCGCAGGCCAGAATAAGGCGTGAAAATAAATAATGTCTTTGCCGATGAAATGATATAACTCGGCATCGCTGTTTTTGCTCCAGAATTCGTTGAAATCCAAGCCCTGCTTATCACACAGGTTTTTAAAACTGGCCATGTAACCAATCGGCGCATCCAGCCAGACATAAAAATATTTGCCGGGCGCATCGGGGATTTCAAAGCCGAAATACGGCGCATCGCGGCTTATGTCCCATTGCTGCAAACCGCCGTCCAGCCATTCGGCCAATTTGTTGCTGACTTCGGGCTGCAAGTGACCGGCGTGAGTCCACTCCCGCAACATGTCGCTAAAGTTGGCCAGATCGAAAAAATAATGCACGGAGTCTTTATCAACGGGCTTTGCGCCGGAAATCGCCGAAACCGCGTTTTTCAGTTCGGTCGGCGCATAGGTCGCACCGCAGGCTTCGCAGCTGTCGCCGTATTGATCGGCCGCGCCGCATTTGGGGCATTCGCCTTTGATAAAACGGTCGGACAAGAACATGTTCTTAACCGGGTCAAAGGCCTGGGTAATACTGCGTGAACTGATGTGTCCGGCATCGCGTAATCGCTCGTAAATCAGCGACGAGAGCGCTTTATTTTCGTCGGAATGGGTGCTGTGGTAATTATCGAATTCCACACCGAATTCAATAAAGTCGGCCAAATGCTCTTTGCCGACCTGGGCGATAAGCTGTTCCGGGCTAATGCCTTCCCGATCTGCCCTGAGCATGATCGGCGTGCCGTGCGTGTCATCCGCGCAAACGTAATAGCAAAGGTTGCCGCGTTGTTTCTGGAAACGCACCCAAATATCCGTTTGAATATATTCAACCAGATGACCAAGATGAATGGGGCCGTTGGCATAAGGCAGCGCGCTGGTGACGAGAATTTTTCTATCTGACATAGTGTAAAAGCTCAAGCAATTCGAAGGCAAAATTAGCCCGTTATTATGGCATAAAATAAACGCAAGCTGCGATTATCCGCCAGCTATTAAGTGCAATATCAAGTTGAAATCGGTAAAATAGCCTATATCTTGACTTAATCGCTTGGTTATTGATCTGGCGCATTTTATTTACAACTAGGGAGTATGGGCATGGCGAGCATCGAAAAAGCGGACGTAGAAGATCTTCTGCAAACATTTATCGACCCCAATAATGGAGCCGATCTGGTTTCGGCAAAATCGGTTA
>CAZAUB010000248.1:0-4523 GCA_964488195.1 uncultured Methylobacter sp.
GAGTTTATGAAATCCTGAACCGTAAGCGATTACTGACCTTACCCATGATCTGGAAACTGCATAACCAACTAGGAATTCCGGCAGAAAGCCTTATTCGGCCACCAATCATTTGAATTGATTTATTTGGTTTTTTAGGAAAGCATCAATAGAGAGCATCAATGCTTAAATGCCCCGGAGCAGGTCGGGGTTTAAGTTAAGGGCTGTAGGGCGCAATAGCGGCTTTATCGCGTATTGCGCCAAATGGTAACCTTGCCATGCGGCGCATACGCTGCGCTATTGCTCCCTACAGATTGCGCCTTACCGAGTTGAATACAATGAAGCCCAACGATCCAAGTTATCCCCCTATTCAATGGCTGACGTGTTGGGCTTCGCGGTGCTCTGCCCAACCTACGGCCCTACGGCCCTGATGAGGTAGCCTTGAATGGGTTCTTCCACTTGGGATCTATCCATCTGATTTTCGTATATTTTCTCTATATCCGCCAAGATTAATAGACAGAGTGATTTGATGGGTGGGGTTGATTTTGGATATGTCTTGCTTTTGTTAGCGGTAATAATATATAAAAGTATCTATTGGAAATGGTGTATATGGTAGGTTTTGACTGTGTATGAGTTTCCTTGGGGCAGCGCTGTTAAGGGTTTTTAAATATACGTTACCAGTTGATTTTTACCAGCTTTGGAGTGGTTATTGTTATGAGATTCATACCTAAAAGTAATGACTTTGGCATATCTTATTCTTTCAAAATGAGGGCATAAAACATGCTGGGAGAATATGGTGCATTGCTCGGTACAAATGGTTTTTTTAATTTCCTTTCCAGCTATCCAACCACCATCATCAATTTTCTGCGTACCAGTGATGGGCAATTATCTGCTGCCGTGCTTGCGGTGGTACTGCTACTTCTTTATATACGTAAAAGGTAACTACTCACCCCCTTTATTGAATCTAATTCACCAGCTAAGGCCATTTGAACAGCAATAAGAGGATAAAAAAGGGCAATTAATGCCAGCATATGACAAACAATGAAACAGGCTAACCGATTGAGTTTATTGTTATCGTTTCTTGCTCAGTGTTATGAGTTACTAGATTTAACCGACTTTAAATCCGACGTTCTGTAGTTAAAAAAGCCTAAACCTATAATCAAGCCGATCGCGCTAAGCATCAGCGCACTGCTCGTCGTCCTTGTCGGCGCGGCTTAATTCTGCGTTATCTTATTATCTAGAGCTGTAGGGCGCAATAGCGGCTTTATCGCGTATTGCGCCAAATGGTAATCTTGCCTGCGGCGCAATACGCTACGCTATTGCAATCCCTACAGATTGCGCCTTACCGAGTTGAATACAATGAAGCCCAACGATCCAAGCTATCGCCTTTTCAATGGCTGCCGTGTTGGGCTTCGCGGTGCTCTGCCCAACCTACGGCCCTAAATTATCAGCGACAGTTCTGATCGAAATGTTTACCTGACTGAAATAGCTACTTAAAGTTTCGGCCGGAGCCGGACACTTGTGAGAGGCGGGTTTCGGCCAAGAGCTGCCATTTACAATTGATTCTGAATTATCTTTTGATGCTATCCAGAAACTGTTTTTTTGCTTATTTGCACGTTATCCAGTTTAGAAAAACTAGACTTGAATGTTTTTACCAACAGAGAATCAAAAAACTGTAATATATTTATATAATAATTTGTTAGGTGCTGCGTGAAGGATTTAGTGCATGGAATCGTGGAATTGGAATCAGTATAAAAGTTGGATCGAAACTACTATCGATGCAAAGAAGAATTTCTATTACAGAGGTCAAAGAGACCCTTCTTGGAAGCTGCAAACGACTTTTCACAGAGAGAGCAATGAATTTGGCTACAATTTATCGGACTATCTGAATTACATTGTTCCAGATGTTCATTACTATGTGTGTGCGCATCATAATGAAGTGGTAAACCTTCAGGATCCAATAGAGTTTGGTGCATTCCTAGCATTGCTTCAGCATCATGGTTTCCCAACACCTCTACTAGACTGGAGTTTATCTCCCTACATCGCAGCCTATTTTGCATTTAGGGACATTGATGAGAAGCACCCACAATCGGATAATGTTCGGATATATATTTTCGACGCATCGGAATGGATTGACAACTACGAGCAAATACTAGACCTGAGAGTCACGGACAAATCATATGTTAGTGTTATAAGACCGCTTGCTAAAAACAATCAGCGCCTAATCCCCCAGCGTGGTGTATATACCGTAACCAACGTAAGTGACATGGAAAACCATTTTTTAACTTTAGGGAAAAGTAAAGAAAAGGATTTTCTTCACATTATTGATATACCTGTATCAGAAAAGCCGAAGGTAATGAAAGATCTAAACTTAATGGGCATAAATGATATGACTCTTTTTCCTGGAATGGATGGGGTATGTCGCACACTAAAAAGACAGTATTTTTCAAGCGATACTGTTGGATTAGGTCCATCCGGCAGGGCACTATTGGAAGAAGTAAGGAAGACCACACCTAACAATTTAATACAGCCGAACGCTGAGACGTCAGATGATTAGGGCGTTATTACAATTCAAAATACACATCGATTGATAGGTAAGGGTCGTTACCTGACGATGGCACCCGCGTTATTTTTATCGCCCCACATTCATCCTATGTTTATGCGAAGTTTCCAATAGTTACTCGGAGATCACGAAGAAAAACTGTTAACTCCATGTCCTTCGCGCTCTTCATGCTGAGTAAAAATGTTAAAAGACTTTTGATCGACTACTTACTAAAAGTAATAGGAAGATTTTGGATTGTGTATAATTTGGTCAACCCTTTGAACTCACATGCACTCTCTTGCGTTATGAAAGAAAAACTAAAAGCATTCATTTTTTCCGAACTTATTTATCATGAAGATCCTACCTCTTTCGGCGATGACGCAGACCTTTTGGAGGCGGGATTGGACAGCCTGGGCATCATGCGTCTTATCATGTTCGCAGAGAAGGAATTCGGCGTGACCCTGCCGGATACCGAAATCGAACCGGACAATGTCAACAGTTTGAACGCGCTGGAAAACTGGATACGGCAATCAGGCCAGACACAATGAGCGTAGCGTCACCTCTGCTATTCAATCCTGCCGATTATTTTACCTTCGTACTCGATCAGGAAATCCGCAATATCGGCCTTCCTGGCGGCTATTGCGGCTTTGCGCTGGAACTGGCCGGACAGCCTGATTTGGAGCGCCTGCAACAGCGACTGGATCTTTTGGTGGAATATTTTCCCATCGCTTCGGCTCGAATTGAGCGCCAGGGCAAACGCTACGCATGGGTGCCGACCGGCCAAAGGATATTGCTGGAACGCCATCAATGCCTGTTCGGTAAAGCAGCCAAAAAAATACAATTGGAAATCCTTAACCGCCAGGAATCCTTGCCTCTGCTTTTACACTGGATTGCATCGGAAACAGGGGGGACATTGCTGCTGCATTGGAACCATCCGCTACTGGATGCCCGTGGCGTAAAGATAGTGTTGGATTTTCTCGCCTCTGACCGCCCCGAAAGCTTTAAGGAATCTCCGTCTTTGATCGAGGCCAAACTGGCGCAATGGAGTTTTTGGAAAAAGTGTTGTCTGTTCGTCAAGGCCAAGCGGCATAACAGAGTAGTCAACAGCATGGACAGTTGCTTGCCCACTCAACAGGAGCAGGGGCCGCAATCCTTGCAAGTCAAAGTGCGGCATTTTAGCGAGGAAGAGTCCCGGCAGATCGCCCGACTGGCCCAACAACACACCGGGTTGGCCGGGCGTACCCTGTATTATCTCGGCTGCTTTATGCGGGCCGTGGAACAGGTGGGGCCGCCCGTCGCAAAGGACGGTTATTGTATTCCTTACGCATTCAACTTGCGTCGTCAGAACGCCCCCACACCCGTGTTCGGCAACCATGTGGGCTGTTTGTTCGCCCGCGCCGCCCGCGATCAAGTGCGGGATCGGCAAGGATTGTTCGAGCATTTGCTGGCGCAACACAGGCAGGTAGTGCGGGATGAGTTGGATTTGGCCTATCTGACGCTGATGTGGCTGGGGCAGTGGTTATCTCCGGCCCGCTACGCCAAAATATTGCGCAAACAACACAGCGGCGGTGAATTGAGTTCGCTGTGGTTTTCCGACATCGGCGACCTGTCTTGGGGGAAGAAAGGCTTTCTCGGCACCCCCGTTACCGGCATGTCCCTTTTGTGCTGGATGACCCTGCCGCCGGGTTTGGCCCTGTTGGCCGGACAGTTGGATGGTCGGCTAACGCTGTCCTATAACTACCTATCCCCGGCGGTGGACGAGGCTTGGCTGGATGCGGTCATTGCCCAAATGGACGTTGAATTGCTGGAAAGCGACGGGGCTTAGACGATGCTGCTAACCCCCTTCCTGAGACAATGCCAACGCCAGCCCGAGGCGGTGGCATTGATGGAAAATGACTGTTCCATATCCTACGGCGATTTGCTCACGCGTGCGCAATCCGTTGCCGCCGGATTGCAAGCACTGGGCGTTCAGCCCGGCCAGCCTGTCGCCGTTCATCTGGATCGC
>CAZAUB010000249.1:0-1316 GCA_964488195.1 uncultured Methylobacter sp.
GCAAAACGGTCAGCCTAAAAAGCATCAAACCTATGCGGTAGACTATTTCTTGCAGGCGGTAAAACAGCGGTCGTAGCGCCGAAAAATCCACTTCCCGATCCTTAACCATGCCGCGCCGGTGCAGCCAGTGCAGCAGGCCGCTGATGTAGAGAACGAACAGCCCCATACCGGCAAGAAACCAGAGTAACCGTCCTGTCGCGCCAAACGCCTCGCCGGTATGCATAGGCCATATCCAGGTCGTAAAAGCCTCCCCCTGGGTAAATCCGTTCGGGTCGCGCAGCTCTTTAACCTGGCCGCTCCAGCGATCCACCCAGACCGTGGTGTAGGGATGCCGCTGATTGATTTCACTGCCCTGGCGTAAATTGATGCGATAAATGCCGCTGTCCCCGGCGGGCGTGGTCACCCGCCTGAGTTCGGCTCTGGGAAACGGGGCGCGTGCGACAAATTCCGCCGACTCCAGACCGACCGGGTGATTGTTCGGAATTGCGGTGCTGACGATATTGCGGCCCGTTCCGCCGTGTTCCATGCCGGATGAGCCGGTCAGCGTTTCCAATATCGAGGGATAACTCAGATGAAAGCCGGTGAACGCCAGCAACAACAAAATCGATGCGCTCAGCAGTCCGATCAGGCGATGCAGGTCGAAGGCAAGCTGCATCATGCCTGCATTATGACGAACCTTTAATGCGGCCAAAATCCCCCGTAGACCCGGCCACCACAAATAAACACCGGTGCCGATAGAAACCATCAGCAATAAACCCAACATGCCCACCGCATTCCAGCCGAAACGGTCAAGACGCAGCTGGGTGTGCAGATCAAGCAGCCAAGTGGTCGCTGTTTGTCCCCAGAACCGGCTGGCAACGACCTCGGCGGTGTACGGGTTTACCGATACCATCAGCGGTGCGTACAGCTCGAAGAAGGTTTCCCTGGGTTTATCGTACCAGACGGTAATCATGCCATGCGGTGACCTGGGCATTTCCAACGTCCATGAGCCGTAGCGGTTGGGATGTGCGGTTTGCACAGCCGCCATGATTTTATCCAGCGATTGCCGCTTGCCCGATGGCTGCTCGATAACCAGCTTTGGATTCAACAGCTCGTCCAGCTCTTCGCGGTAAACGCTGATACTGCCGGTTAGCCCCATTAGCGCAAAGAAAAATCCGGCGATTAATGCCAGATACAGGTGAATCTTAATCCAGGTTGCCCGGTTGAGCAGGCGTTGAATGGGCAATTGCATGGCGTTATTGTGGAATGAAAAATAGGCCATTATCCCATACGGGATTATGTCGTGTTTATTTTGTCCACCCCGTGCTTTGTTGGCC